>NZ_CP108444.1:300000-474642 GCF_041435355.1 Streptomyces sp. NBC_01276 | reverse complement strand
AAGCGCTGCGCGCTTGGGAAGAGACCCCGCCTCGCTGCGCTCGGCGGGTGGGCTACGCCCACCACTGCCCTGCCTTCGGCAGGGGTTTCCTCCGCTTCGCTTCGGAAACGCCTCGCTACGTCCAGCAGGGTCCGCTCCGCGGACCCTGCTCTCGCCTTAGGCGAGAGCACAAGCGCTGAGCGCTTGAAAAGTGGGTTAGAGCATGATGGCCTGCCTCCGGCAGGAGTTCCCTCCGCCTCGCTCCGGAAACAGGCCTCGCTGCCCTCGGCGGAGCGGCCTGGGCCCACCATGGCCCTGCCTCAGGACGGCCTCCGCTTCGCTCCAGGGACTTACCTCGCTGCGCTCGATGTTGCCTACTACCCGGACGCTGGCCGGCCTTCTGTGAGGGCCCAAACGCTGCATGCCTGGGTAGACCTTGCCTGGTTGTCTCATGGGCCAAGCCCCACCCAACCAGGGCCTGGGGGTCTCCCCACTTCGTTCCGATGGCGTCAGCTCAGTTGGCCGTCGAGGCGGCCAGCCTTTACCCCTGCACCTGTGGACTCGCTATGTTCGGGGCCGAGGGGGACAGGCCGTTGCCTTCCCTGTTCAGCCCCGGTGGTTCGCCTGCCCAGAGCTCGCCTGAGCAGGAAGGTTCTCTGGCTCCAGGTGCGCCCTGAGGGTTTGGTTCTGAGGTCTTCCGGTCTGTTCTGGAGCGGAGTTGTTCTGAAGGTTGGTCTTGTGGCTTCCGTCGGCCGGCGGGGGCGTGGGTGTGCACCTGGCGTGTGGTGTTCGCGGTGCGAGGTGGGGTGTGGCTAAACCATCGCTTTAGTTGGGCGGTCGAGTTTTGAGTGGGGTTTGGCGGTGTGTGGTTGACCTGGGGCAATGCCGTGTTGGGTTGCTCATATCGGGGGTTGTTGGACGTTGAGGTGAGTTGCGGTCGAGAGGAGGTGGAGTGAGAGGCGACAGTGTTAACGGCGTTAAGGGTGGATGGGTGTGTTGCTTCAAAGTGTTCTGGGGATAGAGATAGGAATCAGTCAGATTCTGCGCGGTTATGGACACGGTGTCCGGTACAGGGACTTGGGGTGGTTCAGGTGTCGGGGTGTCAGGAAATGAGGGCTCAGAGCCGGTTGGTCACGGCGTTGGGCGTGTGAAGCGCGGCAGCTGACGGCCTATAGAGAGTACGGATATGCGTCGTCGCAGGTCAGGCGTGGTGCGCGGGGAAAGTTATGTCCCCTCAGAAGGGACATAACTCGGTCGATGTGTCGCTGGTAGGGGGACAGAGCGACCGCAAAACGTCAGCGAGACTGACGCTTTTTGGGCTAAAACGTCGGGGAGACTGACGTTTTAGCGGAGATACGCCCCCGAACTGCGTGAGAGGGCGGAGTGGTTGGGTCGTGGGCGCGTAGAGGGGGCCTGAAGGGGTCATGGCCGAGATGTGTCCCTCCTGGGGGGACACAAGACACGCCGAACGTCAACGAGCGTGACATTAGTGTCACCCTTGTTGACATACTCTCTCTGCAGATCAACGAAGTGGAGAGCATCCTCGTGTCATCAGAGCCACAGCGCCGTCGGCCGAGTCCGTCGCGCGCGCCGCGTCCTGATCTCCCCGTTGATGACGCGATCTCGGCGTGGAGTCAGCCGCTGGCTCCGGTCAAGGATCTGGACAGCCTCGCGAGGCGGTATCCCAGCCGCAAGCTCACGCTGGACGGTGAGCGCAAGCCGCTGGAGTTCTACGGGACGCAGAGTCAGCCAAATGCGTTCTCCATGGACAGCCTTGAGTTCTTCCTGGTGATTGCCCAGTACTTCAGGGAAGCATTGCCCCTGAGGCTGATCCTGCTGCTGATCGCGTGCCAGCGTGCGGGGGGCCGGATTCCACTTACTCAGGAGGAGATGGCTACGATCCTGGACGTCAGCCGGACAAAGACGTCGGAGGCGCTGCACACTGTCATGTCTCATGGGATCGTCTTCAAGGTGCGGCGGGGCGTGTACCAGTTCAACCCGCCTTACAGTTACCGGGTGGCTGAGTTCATCCCGGGTACCGAGACGGCGGGTGAGTTCGTGAAGGTGGAGCAGCACAGCACCATCTCGCAGATTCGCAGCGATACGAGCCTGCCGGACCTGGTGCGGTTCCCGTCGCTGGACCACATGCGGCAGGCAATCGAGGAACTGCGGGCCGAACGGTCCAAGGAGCGCGCTGCGCGCCGGCTGAGCCGGGCACAGCGCAAGGAAGAAGGGACAGCTCAGTGAGCACCTTGCGATTCGCTGCGGTCAACGCAGACGGGCTTCTCTCCGACCTCGACCTTCCGCCGGCCGCGTACCGCGTGCTGCTGAAGCTGCGTTCGCTGAGTGAGCCCGGGGGGCGGATCCTCATCGATCAGGCCACCATCGGGGGGCTGCTGGAGCTCAGCCGGCCGAGCGTGAACGCGGCGCTGCGGAGCCTGGAGCTCGCGAAGCTGGTGCGGAAGGTCAGGAACGGGGTCTATCAGATCAACCCGATGCTGGCGGGCTACAACTCCTTCGAGGACGCTGTCGCCGCGGTGAACGAGATGGCGCCCGAGGAGCGGCTGGACGCCCGGGGGTACGTGGCCAGTTACCACCAGGCGGTGGCGGAGTACCAGGACCAGCTGGCGGAGCAGCGGAAGAAGCGGGCGGCGCAGGCCGCCGCGAAGAAGGCTGCGGAGTCGAAGCGGCGGAGGACTTTGCACGCCGTGGGGTGATCCCCCGAAAGGGAGGCCCGTAGAGGGCTTCTGAGGGGGTTTTGAGAGCGCTGGAGGGTCCCGGGGTATCCCGGGACCCTCTTTGGTTTCTGGGGGCTGGAGGGGCGATTCTGGGGCTTCGGCGATTCCAGCCGTTTTGGGGGGTTTTCGGGGCGGTTGGTTTCAGAAGGCGATGTCGACGTAGTCGATGTCGGTGAACTCGACGAGGAGGCCGCCGGCGCGGGCGCCGTTGTCCTTGAAGTAGATCTCCTGGAGCGCCTCGGCGGTGATGTGCCGGAGCTGGTTCTCGGTGGCACCGGTCTCCTGGGCGGCGAACAGGCGGCCCGCGTACTCCGGGGGGAGGTGCTGGGTGATGCGGCGCATGCGCCCGTCGTCGGTGGTGCCGGGGGCCGCGGTGAAGCCGAAGCGGGCGCGGGTCTCGATGACGAGTCCGGTGGTCCTGGAGGCCTGCTCGCGGGCACGCTTGCGGACCAGGGGCTGCCAGCGGCGGCGTACTTCCGCTTCGAGGCGGGCGGCGAGTTCGGGCTTGGGCTGCTTGATCTGGTTCTTCACGTAGCGCTCGACGGTGCGCTGGGAGATGCCGAGGGTGGTGGCGACCGCCTTGGTGGATTTGAGCTGCTTGACGAGGAAGCGCATCTGGGCGCCCGCGGACTTGGGGACGGGGCGGGTGAAGTGGAGTTCGTCGGCCTTGGACAGGCTGTCGGAGATGTCGGACATGGATTACTCGCCGTCTGCTGCTGCGTCGTGGCCCTTGATGTGGCGGGCGGGGTTGAGGCCTTCGTCAAGCATCTGGACCGCCCAGAGGAGGGGCTGGGTGCCTTCGTGCTTGACCATGCCCGGGCTGACACCGAGGCGGAAGCCGCCGGGGAGGGGCTTGCCGTCCGGGGTGCGGGGGAGGAGGTCCAGGGGGCTGGGGCCGGGGGAGAGGTAGACCGCGCAGTCGGAGAGGACCGCGATGGGGTGGAGGCCGGCCACCGTGGAGAGCTTGAGCATCTTGCGGTGCATGTTGACCCGGGCCGTGGAGATCACGGCGGCGCGGATGTCGGGGCGCCAGGTGGGGCGTTCGAGCGCGGGCCAGGGTTCGCCCGGGCGGTAGCCGGCGCCCTGGGGACGCTCGCGGAGCTTGCCGATGCCGCCCTTCACGGTGGCCTTGATCGCCGAGAGGACGGAGGCGGCGAGGGGGTCGTGCTGCTTGTGGGTCGCCATGGCCCGGAGGAACTCGGACTCGGTGAGGGAGGAGGTGACGCCGAGGTCGGCCATGGTGGCCATGTAGGCGTCGCGGAGGCGGGTGTACCAGGCGTCGAGGTACGGGCCGTGGTCCGGGCGGAGCCAGGCCTCGGTGGGGCGGACCTCGTGGCCGAGCTCCTGGGCGTAGGCGAGGGTCGGGGTCGCGTACCAGGCCGGTCCGGTGGGGGGCTTGCCGTGCGGGGTGAAGGGGCTGGGGAGTCGGGGGTCGTGGGGGAGGGAGGAGAGGTCGGCCAGCCAGCAGCCGGGGGTCTTCGGGTCGAAGCGCGGGTGCGTGGTGTGGGCAGCGGGGCCCAGGCCGACGGTGAGGCGGTTCGCGGCGGCGGCGAAGGCCATGTTCACATCGAGGCCGACCGCGTGGGTGGCGGCGCATTCGGCGTCGGTGAGGAGCTCCGGGTCGCGGATCCAGTCGTAGGCCTCTTCGTCGAGGACCTGGTCCGGGGTGCGCTGGTGGGAGCGGGGGTACAGGGCGGCGACCACGGGGTGCTCGTCGGGGGCCTCCGGGGGGGCCGGGTCGACGGGGCGGGTGAGGGAGCCGGCGACGGGGGCGGACTCCCAGGTGTTGGTGTCGGGGTTGCGTGCGGCGCGGGTGGGGGGACGCAGCGCCGTCATGAGTTCCAGGCCCGTCACGGCGGTGGAGCCGCGGGGGGTCAGGAGGCGGGTGGCGTAGGCGGTGAGCAGTTCGGCGAGTTCCGGGGCGGGGAGGTCGGCGGTGTCCTCGCCCCAGGCGCGGGTGTCGAGGGCGCCCCAGGGGAGGACGGCGAGCTGGACGCACTGGCGGCCGGAGGTGGGGGAGGCCGGGCGGTAGATGCGGGGCCAGGGGCCGAAGCCGCGGCGGGTGAGCTGCCACTTGGCCTTGGTGAGCTGCTTGATGACGGGGTGGTTGTCCGGGAGGCGGAGGGCGCGGCGGTCTTCGAGGGTGAGGGGGAGACCGAGGCGTTCCGCGGCGGGGGCGGTGAGGACGAGGAGGGGGTCGCCGTCCTTGCCGTTGCGGTGGAGGCGGGGGGCGCGGAGGTCGGCGTCGGGGCCGAGGGCCCAGGTGATGAGGGCGGGGAGGTCGGAGGTGGGGTGGGGGAGGAGGACGCCGCCGGCTGCGTGGGCGTGGCCGGTGCCGTCCAGGACGGCGAGGGGGCCGTTGCCTTCGAGGGCGAGGGGGAGCCGCTTGGACGGCTTGCGGGGGGTGGTGGGCGCCTGTCGTTCTGCGCGGGGGTGGGGGGCTGCCCGTGGGGGTTCGGGTGTGGGGTGGGCAACGGCGTTAACGGCGTTAACGGTGGGGGGCTGCTGTGCGGAGCGGGGGAGGGGGGCTCCGGGGGCCGGAGGGGTGTCGGCGTTAACGGCGTTAACGCTGTCAATGGGGTCCGGCGTGGTGGGGGGATGGGGGTTGACGGCGTTAACGGCGTTAATGGTCTGCTGCTCGGAGGTCTGCTCGGTGGGGGACGCCGGGGTGGCGTTAACGGCGTTAACGCCGTTGACCGGGTGGAGGGAGGCCAGGCCCTCCAGGAGGCGGGCGTAGGCGGCTCGCTTGGGAGGGCGGGGGGCGGTCCGGCCCGTTTCCCAGGAGGTGACGGTTTCGCGGCGGACGGAGAGCGCCTTGGCGATCTGGTCCTGGCTGAGACCTGCGGCCTCGCGCAGGCGCTTGCGTTCGTCGGGTTCGGGGAGCCCGTCCTGGGCCGCTGCTTCTTCGAGCAGGGCGTCGACCGCCGCGAAGAGGGTGGCCTGCTCGTTCGTCTCGCTCATTGGTGCCTCCAGCAGCTGCTATACGACTGCAGCCTATGTGAAGCGCACCGCCGAACGCACGCGAACCGCACGTGGGGCGTTAACGGCGTTAACGCCGTTAACGGTCCGGACGCGGGGGTGCTGACGGTTCCGGTGCCGTCAGCGCCCCCGGCGTTCGTCGGTCCGTGGCTTCCTGGGTGCCCGGTCAGATGCGGGTCATCAGGAGTTCGGTGACGGCCTTCAGGTCGTCCGGGGTGAGGTGGGCGGTCAGGGCGTCCGCGATGGTCTCCGGGGAGTGGGTGGAGATCGTGATGCGGGGGGCCGGTGTGGGGGAGGGGGACGGGGAGGGGGGTGGGGTCGGTGTCTGGGGCGGGTTGGCGGCGGGAGCCGGGCGGGTGCGCTGCCGCGGGGGGTTGACCGTGTTGAGGCTCTCGTCGGCGGCGGCGGCCTGTTCTTCCTGGGGGAGGCGGCCGATGCGGCGGGCCGGTTCGACCTTCAGCTCGCCCGTCTCCACCTTCTCCTGGAGGGTGGGCGTCAGGTTGAGCAGGGTCAGCCGCTGGGAGACCCAGGCCGCCGTCTTCCCGATCCGCTTGGCGACCTGTGCCTGGGAGCCGTGGACGTCGACCAGCTCCTGGAGGGCGCGTGCCTGGTCCATGGGGGCCACGTCGACCCGGTGGACGTTGGCGATGAGCGCCGATTCGAGGATGTCCGCGGCCGACGCCGACAGGGAGTCGTTGACGTGGATCTGGATGGTCTTCAGGCCCGCCAGGTGGGCTGCGGCGAGGCGCCGGTTGCCGTCGATGACCACGTACGGGGCGCGGCCCAGGCCGTCGGTGGCCCCGGGGTGTGCCTCCATGAAGGCCATCCGGGTCGCGACTGCCAGGGGCTGGAGCTGCCCGCGTACGGTCAGGGACTCGGCCAGCTCCGCCAGGTCCGTGAGGTCCTCGCGGAGGTTGAAGGGGTTGTGGGCGAGGGCGTCGATGGGCACCTCGGACGGGGGAACGACCCCGGAGGTGGGGGCGCCCGTGGCCTCGGCGATGGCGGCTCGGCGGGAGCTCACGCCGACGGGCTGGGCCCGGGCGAAGGAAGCCGATACCCCGAGCTTGTCTGCCTTGCTCATGAGATCTCCCTCGCGAGGGCGCGCAGGGCCACGGCCTGGTCGCCCTTCGGTGCGTAGACGAAGAGCGGCTGCTTCACCCGTACCGCTTCGCGCTGTTCCTTGAGGTCGGGGACGATCGCCACGACCCGCGGATCCTTTATGTCCATCCACGCTTGGAGGGACGAGGTCGCGATGTAGCCGCGGCGGCCGTCGTAGAGGTTCACGACGAGGCCGAGGTAGTCGATGTCGAGGCTGAGGTCGTCGCGCAGGTCGTTGATCTGGGACGTGAGGAGGTCGTACGCGTCGGCCGAGGAGTCCTCGGCCTGTACGACGATCAGCGCGCCGGAGGCGCCCGGCTGCTCGGTGTCGCGGCGGCGGCCGTAGTAGATGGCCGCGTCCATGCTGAGGCCGAGGCTGGGCGGGCAGTCGATGAGGATGACGTCGTAATCGGACTCGACGGGGGCGAGGGCGCGTTCGAGGGCGGCCTCGCGGGCGCGGACCGTGGAGAGGCGGACGTCGAGGAGGAAGGCGTCGGTGCAGGCGGGGAGGAGGTGGAGGCGGTCGCCGAAGCGGTCGTCCGGGACGGGGACGATCAGGGCGGAGAGCGGTCCCTTGGCCTCGCTCGCCATGTGGCAGGTGAGGCTGTCGCCGCCGATGGGCAGGGGCTGTTGGCCGAGCTGCTTGGTGAGGTGGCCCTGCGGGTCGAAGTCGACCAGCAGGACGCGCATGCCGAGTCCCGGAAGGTCTTCGAGGTCCAGCGGGGTGACCGGCGCGTGGGGGTTTTCGTTCTCCTCGGCCGGGGTGAGGCGGGCCAGTTGGCGCGCGATGCGGACCGGGTGGAGGGAGGAGGGGTCCTCCGCGAGGGCCTCCGCGGTGCCGGCGGTGATGGCGGTCTTGCCGACGCCGCCCTTCTGGTTGCACACGACGATGCGGCGGACGACGGAGGGTCGCTTGACCGTGGGGGCCGGGTTCAACTCCAGCCAGAGGCGCACCGCCTGGGCGAGGCCCTGGATGAGGGAGACACCGCGGTCCTTGGAGTCGGCGCGGAAGGACTCCCACTGACCGGCGGGCAGCCAGGTGGAGAACGATTCGGCGCCCGCGGTGTCGACGGGGGAGGGGGCGGAGGCGAGGCCGCTCCAGTGGGCGATGCCCTGGTGGACGGCGTCCTGGATGTCGACCCGCAGTTGGGCGGTGCGGATCTTCAACTCCTGGCGGAGCCACGGGGGGAGCTTGGAGACGACCTTCTCTCGGTCGTTCTGGGACGAGGGCGAAGTCATGAGAGGGACTTTACTAACGTTCTGGGGTGCATGTGGGCGCCACGCTTGGGTTTTGCTAACGAAATGGGTGGAGAGAGCGGCGGGGAGGGGCTTGGGAGGGTCCGGACGCGCGAGAGGGCGGCCCCGCACCCGCCGTAGCGAGCACCCCCGTGGATCGCCACGGCGTGTGCGGGGCCGCCCTGGAGGCGGTTGTCGGTCGTCAGCCGGTCGTCGGGCGGCAGTCGGCAGTTGTCAGTCGGTCGCGGCCGGGGTGGCCGGGGCGACAGGAGTTGCCGCAGCGGTGGGCAGGCCGAGTTCGGCGCGGCAGGCGTGGGAGCCCGACGGGTCGAAGAGGTGCATCCGCCGGGCGGGCACGATGCCCGGGAGGAGGTAGTTCCACAGGTCCACGACCCGGGCGTGCAGATCCTCGCGGCCGGTGCGGACGTGCGAGGTGACCTGGATTCCGGTGAACGAACCGATGAGGAAGGTCGACAGGTCCTGTATGTCGTGCGAGGGCATGAGGTCACCGCGGTCCCGGGCCGGCGTCAGGCAGTGGACGCAGGTGTCGATCCAGGCGTTGTACGGGGACGGGTCGGGGTGCGTGAACGAGCCGAACTCGATGACCAGGCGGATCCCGGCGCGGATGCGGACGTTGGAGCGCAGCCCGGCCGCCATCTGGTGGGTCAGGTCGATGACCGTCTGGAGGCCCGGGTCCTCGATGACCGGGACGTCCTGGGACACCTGGAACTGCTCGTCCATCAGGGTGCGGGCGAGGGCTTCCTTGGACGGGAAGTGGAAGTAGAGGGCCCCCTTGGTGACTCCGGCGTGCTTGACCACGTCGCTGAGGCTGGTGCCGCCGAAGCCGGAGCGGTCGAAGGCGATGGCCGCACCGTCGAGGATCGCCTGTCGGGTGATCTCGGCCCGTTCTTGCCTGACCCTTGCCACGTCTGCCTCTGCCTCTCCTCTTCCGACGCCGGATCCGTCCGGCGGTACATGATCAATCTAGTGGGCTTCGGCGGAAGAAAACCAGTCGACCAGTACTTTTAAGGAGGTATGGAGAGGGGTTTTGGCAGGGTGCGGGGCGGTTTGCGTTGTTCCTTTTTGGTGGGGTGAGGTGGTGAGGTGCGTTAGCGGCGTTAACGGCGTTAACGCCGCGGAGGGGGGTGGGTGTTAACGGCGTTAATGGTCAGGGCGTTAACGCCGTTAAGAGGGGAGGGGAAGGGTGGTTGCCCTTCGGCCCTGTCGGAGCATCCACTCCAGGCAGCGGCGCCGGCCGAGCAGGGTGTTGCGCAGCCGTAGGCCGAAGGCGGTGGCGGGTGCCAGGAAGGGGCCCGTACGGTCGCCGCCCTTCTGGCAGCGCTCGGCGTACGGGCGCACGAGGGACTCGTAGCGGGTGAAAGCGGAGCGGGGGTCCTCGGGCGAGCGGGCCAGCTCGGTCGCGAGGACGTAGGCGGCGACGAGGGCGGTACCGGTGCCCATGCCGCCGATCGTCGCGCCGCAGGCGGCGTCGCCCACGAGGGCGATCCGCCCGCCGGTGGTGGACCAGGTGCCGACGTCGGCGCGGCTGATGGAGTCGAAGTAGAGGTCTTCGGCGGCATCGAGGGAGTCGAGGAGGTGGGGCACCCGCCAGGGGAGGCCGTCGAAAGCCTCCCTGACCAAGGCCTTCTGGGGCAGGGGGTCGTTGCGGTCGTACCGCAGTTCCGGTGAGGCGAAGAGGAAGAACGCGTGCGCCCGGGTCGGGTTCGAGGGAGAGGTGCCGATGCCAGCGAGGCGGCCGGGGGTGTTGAGGCCGATGGTGGCGGAGGTGTGGGGGGCCTCCGTGGTGACGGGGGTCGGGGCCGGGTCGAGGGGGAGGCTCATGACGGGGGGCAGGTCCGGTTCGCGGGGGAGGCTCCAGGTGGCGGCGTAGTAGCCGAGGTGGCGGACGTACCGGCGTTCCGGGCCGAAGGCGAGGCGGCGGACGGTGGAGTGCAGGCCGTCGGCGCCGATGACCAGGTCGAAGGTGCGGGGCGGGGCGTGGCGGAAGGTCACGTCCACGCCGGTGGGGGTCTCGCTGAGGCCGGTGACGGAGTCGCCGAAGACGTACTCGGTGGTGGGTAGGGACGAGGCGTACAGGATGCGGGCGAGGTCGCCGCGCAGCACCTCGATGTCGCCGCCCGCGAACGAGGCGGGGAGGTGGAGGAGTTCGCGGCCGCCGGCGTCGACGAAGGTCATCGTGGTGCCGCCGGTCTGCGCCCGGCGCAGCTCGTCGAGGATTCCCATGCGCTCCAGGACGGTGAGGTGGGTCTCGCCGCGGAAGTCGACGGCCCGGCCGCCGGGTCGCAGTGCGGGGGCGAGTTCGACGACGGTGGGGCGGAACCCGTGGCGGCCGAGCCAGTGGGCGAGGGCCGGGCCGGCGATGCTCGCGCCGGAGATCAGGACGGTGCGGGTGGGTGTGGGCACGGGGGCTCCAGGGGCAAATAATTGTGTCCGACGGATACTTTTTTGCTTTGTGTACGGTAGACGCAGTTTTGGTGCGAGTGCAAGGGGATCCGATGGCGGACGAACAGTGGGGCCCGGCGGTGCGGTTGCTGTGGGGGCCGCCGCCGGGGCCGCCGGCCCGGGGGCCCCGGCGCGGGCTCACGTTGGAGGGGATCGCGGGGGCGGGTGTGCGGATCGCCGACGCGGAGGGCCTGGGCGGGGTGTCCATGCAACGGGTGGCCGCGGAGCTGGCGGTCACCAAGATGGCGCTCTACCGGTACGTGCCGGGCAAGGCGGAACTGGTCGCGCTGATGGCGGAGGCGGCGATGCCGGATCCGGCCGCGGGACTCGACGCCGCGCTGGAGCGGGCCGGGAGCGGTTGGCGGGAGCGGCTGGGGGCGTGGGCGCGGGAGTTGCTCGCCGCGTTCCGGGCGCATCCGTGGCTGCTCCGGGCGACGGTGGGGGCGCGGGCCGTGGGGCCGCGGGAGGTGGGGTGGCTGGAGCGTGCGCTCGCGGCGCTGGAGGGGTGCGGGCTGACCGGGTCCGAGTCGATGGACGCGGTGGTGCTGGTGTCCGGGCACGTCCGGGGGATCGCGGAGCAGGAGCGGGCGGTGCCGGGCGGGGGACCGGGGGGCGCTGCCGGGGGTGGGCCGGACGTGGAACTCGGGGCGGTGCTGGGGGAGGTGATACGGCTGCGGGGGGCCGACTTCCCGGCGCTCGGGGCCGCGCTGGCATCGGTCGCGCGGGAGGGCGGGCAGGACCAGGCGCTGGACTTCGGGCTGGAGCGGATCCTCGACGGGATCGGGCTGCTGGTCGCCGCGCGGGGGACCGGGGCCTGAGAGTTGTCGGGGCGTCATCCGTCCGAGGGGCCCGACCGGGACATCGGCCGGGGAGCCGGGGGCGTGCGGATGGAGGGCCGGGGCGTGCGGATGGAGGGTGGAGGGCCGGGTGTTTCGGCAGAACCGGGAGCCTGGGGCGCGGGCGCGCCGGGCTGGGCGGCTCTGTACGGGCCACGGTGCGGGTGGACCGGAGCGGCGGTCCCGAGGCGGCGGTATGGGGATGCCCGTCGGGATCGCGGAGGAGCGGGGCTGTCGTACGCGGTGCACCGAGCTGCTGATGCCGCTCGTCGCCGGGGGCCGGGTGGTCCTGGCGCAGGAGCGGGACCTCGCCGACCACGCGGCGCAGCTGCGGCTCATACGTGCGGCGGGGGGACCGGGACCGGCCGATCACCGGTGCCGGTGCCGGTGCCGGTGCCCCGCTCGGCCGCGCCGAGTCGGCGGAGGATCCGTACGGGGCCGAGCGGGAGCGGGAGCGGGAGCAGGGCCCGGGGCGTGGCCGGGGCGGCTGACGGGGGCGGCCGCCGCTGGAAGGGGGCGGGACGCTCCGGTGCGGGGCGGATCCGCGGCAGGTGGTGACGGAGTTGGACGGTGAGGTGCCGTTCGTACGCCGGGGACGGCCTTCCGCGCCTGGAGTACGGCGAGACCGGGCAGCCGTATGTGAGCGAGGAGCGGTACGAGGGCCGGGGTGACCGGCGGTGTGCCTGCCCCGGGGGTCGTGACCCTGTCCGGGTGGAGGGGCGCGCGGTGGCCTTCGTCGGCATCCGGTTCCCCCGGCATGACGCCGACCGCCGTCGCGGCACGGGATGCGTCATCGGCTGCGGCGGAGGCCTCGGGCCGGAGGAGCTCGCTGTGTACGTGTGGGCCGCGCGCGAGGCCCGGTTCTCCGTGGAGACGTGGGACGGCCGCGGCTGACGGCATCCGAACGGTGACGACCTTCCGAAGTCGGGGGCCGGGTTGTTTTCGGCGGGGGGAGCCGGGCAGTGAGGGGCTGTGGCGGGTGATGTGCTGGTCGCCGTGGCGGTGGTGGTGCTCGCGTGCGGGGTGGGTGGTGCCGGGGCGCGCCGGGTCGGGCAGCCGGCGGTGGTCGGGGAGATCGCCGTGGGCATCCTGCTGGGGCCCACGTTGCTGGGGTGGGTGTGGCCGCAGGGGCAACGGTGGCTGCTGCCGGGGGATGTTCTGCCGACTCTGGGGGTGCTGGGGGACCTCGGGCTGGTCGCCTTCATGTTCCTGGTGGGGCTGGAGCTGGACCTCGGGCTGCTGCGGGGGCAGGGGCGCGCGGTGGTCCTGGTGAGTCAGGCGGGCGTGTGGGTGCCCTGGGCGCTCGGGGCTCTGCTGGCCCTCGGGTTGTACGGGTCCTTCGCGCCGGAGGGGGTGGGGCGGGCGGAGTTCGTGCTGTTCGTGGCGGTCGCGCTGAGCGTGACCGCCTTTCCGGTGCTGGCCCGGATCCTCACCGAGCAGGGCCTGTACGGGACGCCGGTGGGGGCGTTGGCGATGGCCTGCGCGGCGGTGGTGGACGTGGTCGCCTGGTGCCTGCTCGCGGTGGTGGTGGCCGTGGCGGGCGGCGGCGGGGCGGGGGCCGGGGCGGGACGGGCCCTGGCGGCCGGGGCGTTCGCGGCGGGGATGTGGTGGGGCGTGCGGCCGTTGCTGGCCCGGGCCCTGGGGCGGCGGTCGAACGGGGCCGGTGGTGGCGGGGTACTGGCCGGGCTGTTCGGCGGGCTCTGCCTCGCGGCGTACACGACCGACGTCCTCGGGGTCCACGCGCTGTTCGGGGCCTTCGTCTTCGGGGCGGTGGTGCCCCGGGGAGTGAAGGAGGTCGAGCGGGCGGCGGAGCGGATACGGGAGTTCGCGGTGCCGGTGCTGTTGCCGTTGTTCTTCGTGGGCAGCGGGCTGCGCACCGATGTGGGGGCCTTGGGGGGCGGCGGGGTCTGGCTGTGGGCGGCGGTCGTGCCGGCGGTGGCCGTCGTGGCGAAGTGGGGCGGGGCGACGGGCGCGGCGCTGCTGGCCGGGCGGAGCCGGGAGGAGGCCGTGTTGCTGGGGGCGCTGATGAACTGTCGCGGGGTGACGGAGCTGGTGGTGCTCGACATCGGGCTCGGTCTGGGGGTGATCGGTGTGGAGCTGTTCACGGTCCTGGTGCTGATGACCCTGGTGACCACGGCGATGACGGGACCGGTGGTGAGGGCACTGCGCGCGCGGAGCACGGAGTCCCGCGTACGGGGGGCCGGCCCCGGGACGCCGGGGTGAACATGGCGTCCGGGGACGTGGCGGCGCGGGAGGGCGCGTGTCGCGGTGTCGGAGACCAGGCGTTCGGTGGTGGGCCGGTTCCGGTCCCCCGGAAGGGCCGGCGGTCCGGGCGGCCGGTGGCGTAGCCGCTGTTCACGGCCGGGGCGGTGGCACGCCGGGCGGGGCGGGGCGGTGGGCCGGCACTGGCGTCGGGTGGTGTCGGTGTCCGGAAAAGGCCGTACCGGGGCGGGGGCCGGCGGCGGGCGCGCGGTGGTCTCCGGTGGGAGTCCGCCCGGCCTCCGGTGGCGGCGCCGACCGTTGCCGCGACGATCTCGTACCCCTGTCTCTCGGGGCGAACCGCGGATGCGGTGAATGCGGCGTGTGGAGCCCCCATGGTCAAGCAGCAGCGTGCGGCACGCACGCGGGAATCTCTGGTGCGCGCGGCCGCGGAGGTGTTCGCCGAGGAGGGCTTCGTCGCCGCCTCGATCGCCGCGATCAGCGAACGGGCCGGAGTGAGCCCCGGCGCGCTGAACTTCCACTTCGACGGCAAGACGGCCCTCGCGCGGGCCGTCGAGGGGCGGGCCGCGGAGGCGGTGCGGGCGATCACCCGCGTGGGGGGCGGGGCGGGGCGGGCCGGTGATCCGCTGGGGGTGCTGGTCGATTCCACTTACGCGCTGCAGCGGCTGCGCGTAAGTGACGTGCTCGTACGGGCCGGCTTCGCGCTCGGGGCGGACGTCGCCCACCGCAGCCGGGTGGACCTGCGCGGGCAGTGGCTGCTCTGGGTCGAGGAGTCGTTCGCGGCGGCGGCGCGGGCCGGGCTGCTGGCGGACGGGGTGTCCGCGCGGGACGCCGCCCGCCTGGTGGTGGCCGTGACGGCCGGGCTGGATGTGCTGGGTGCGGCGGACGCCGGAGGGGCCGGCGTGCCGCACGCCCTGACCCGGATCTGGTCGGTCGTCCTGCCGGGGATCGCGGCAGGACCCCAAGAAACAGACTGAATGGTTTGATTTTTGAGCTCCGATGGGTGTTATATGACCCCTGTTGCGAGGCGGCCGAAGCCTTCCGAGCTGTCACACATGTGTGCACTGCATGCAAAAGTGCAGGTCAGACAAGAATCTTCAAACGGCGCCACGATCTTGCCGGGTCGAAAACAGCATGGCCGGTTTGATATTGACAAACCGTCCGGCCTGTTTTCTACTGACTCTTGCGACTCATCCAAGGACAGGGGAGTACGACGTGGACATCGATGTACTGGGCGCACTCGCCGTGCGGGAGAACGGAATCTCCATCACGCCGACCGCCCCCAAGCCCCGCCAGGTCCTGGCCCTCCTGGCCCTCCATGCCGACCAGGTCGTGCCGGTGTCGGCGCTGATCGAGGAGCTGTGGGGCGCGGTACCGCCGCGCAGCGCCCGTACGACGCTGCAGACCTACGTCCTCCAGCTGCGCGCGCTGATCGCGACCGCTCTGGAGGAGGGCGAGGGACAGGGCGACGGGTCACGGACGGCGAAGGACGTGCTCGTCACGCTTCCCGGCGGCTACCTGCTGAACAGTGGCGGCGGGACCAGCGACGTTCGGGAGTTCGACCGGCTGGCGGCGCTGGGCTACCGGGCCATGGACGCCGGGGACTTCCCGGTCGCCGCCCAGCGGCTGCGCGAGGCGCTCGCCCTGTGGTCCGGACCCGCCTTCGCCGACGTGCACGGCGGAGTGCAGCTCGACATGGAGACGCGGCGGCTGGACGAGATCCGGCTGTGCGCCCTCGACCAGCGCATCGAGGCCGACCTGAAGCTGGGGCGCCACCGGGAACTGCTGGCCGAGCTGACGGTGCTGGTGAGCCGGTACCGCACGCACGAGAACCTGCACGGACAGTTCATGATCGCCCTGCACCGCTCGGGGCGGCGCGGTGAGGCGCTCGACGTGTACCAGCGGCTGCGGGCCACGCTCGTACGGGACCTGGGTCTGGAGCCGTCCACCGCGCTGCGCCGGTTGCAGCGGTCGATCCTGATGGCGGGCCCGGAGAGCGCGGGTCTGGCCGGCAAGACGACGGGTACGGCCACGGCGGTGGGCGCGGTGGCCGGGACCGGCCTGCGGACGGACCGGCTCGTACGCGCCTGAATCCGGGCAGCGGGGCGGGGCGGGGCGGAGCGGAAGGGAGACGGAGCGGTGCAGGAGAGGTCGGAGCGGACCCGTAGGCGGTTGGTCTTCGCCGGGGCCGAGTTGTTCCACCGCAGCGGATACGCCAACGCGACGCTCGGCGAGATCGCGGGCGCGGCCGGGGTGACGAAGGGAGCGCTGTACTTCCACTTCGCCTCGAAGGACGAGCTCGCGGACGCCGTGCAGCGGCGGGGCTGCCGCCTGCTACGCGAGGCGGTGCGCGGGCTGAACGAGAGCGGCGCATCACCCCTGCAGGCGCTGATCGACGCGACCCACTGGCTGGCGCGGACGCTGCACGAGGAACCGGCGATCCCGGCGAGTTTCCGGATCACCAAGGAGTGCGGCGGGCACCAGTCGGCGCAGCAGGACTTCCAGGGCGCGTGGCTGGCGACGGTGTCCGACTTGTTGAGGATGGCGCGGGACACCGGGGAACTGCCCCTCGGCGGACCGGCCGACGGGACCGGCGACGGCGGCGCCGGGGGCGACGGGCTCTCGGCCGCCGAGCGGTGGGAGAGCGCCGAGGCACTGGTGGCGGCGGCCGTCTGCGGCATCGAGGTGCTGTCGGGAACCGGGCTGTCCTACGGGGAGCTGCGCCGGAAGGTGGCCGCCCTGTGGGGGCTGCTGCTGCCGAGCCTGGTGGGACGGGCGCGGACGGTCGAGTACCGGACGGACGCCCGCGAGGTGCCCGCGAGCGGCGGAGTGTGCGCCTATGAGTTCCTCGGCAGCGGGGTCTGACAGGTCTGCCAGGTCTGACAGGGCTGAAAGGTCTCACGGGTCTGACCGGCTTTTGTGGGTCCGGTGGGTCCGGTGGGTCCGGTGGTTCTTACGGGTCGCCGGGTTCCGGGGGCCGTGCCGTGCGGGCGGACCCCGCACGGGGTGTGGGAAGCGGGCTCCGGCCGGAGCCCGGCGGTATCGGGCGATGCGAGGAACCACGAAGGGGGAGACCGTGAAGATCCGGATCCTGGGTCCGTTGAGTGCCGAGGTCGACGGGGACTCGATCGTGCCGACGGCGGCCAAGCCGCGGCAGATCCTGGCCCTCCTCGCGCTGCACCCCGGGCGGGTGATGCCCGTGCCGACCCTCATGGAGGAGATCTGGGGCCAGGACCTGCCCGCCAGTGCGCTGACCACCCTCCAGACGTACATCCTGCAGCTGCGCCGCAGGCTGGGCACCGCGATGGGGCCGGGCCGGCCCGGCGGCGCCAAGGAGGTCCTCACGACCCGGCACGGTGGCTACCTGCTCCAGGTGCCGCCGGAGTCCGTCGACGTGAACGCCTACGAGAGCCTCGTGGGCCGGGGGCAGAGCGCCTTCGAAGCCGGAGACGACCGCGTCGCGGCGGACCTGCTGCGCGAGGGACTCGCGCTGTGGCGGGGGCCCGCGCTGGTCGACGTACGGGTGGGACCGGTCCTGGAGATCGAGGTGCTGCGGCTGGAGGCGAGCCGGCTGGTCGCGGTGGAGCGGCGCATCGACGTCGACCTGCGGCTCGGGCGGCACACCGAACTGCTCGCCGAACTCACCGAGCTGACCGCGCGACAGCCCCAGCACGAGGGTCTGCACTCCCAGCTGATGGTGGCGCTGTACCGGTCCGGACGGCAGGCGACGGCGCTGGACGTGTACCGGCGGCTGCGGCAACGGCTGATCGGTGACCTGGGCGTCGAACCGTCGCCGCAGTTGCAGCGGCTGCACCAGGCGATGCTGACGGTCGACCCCGCCCTGGATGTGGCGGCGGGCCCCAAGCGCGGCTCGACCTTCGACCTCTACGCGGCCTGACCCCCGGACGCCCCGCCGGCGGACGGGCTGGCAGGGTGGGGGGATGGACGATCTCGGTGAGGGACTGACACCGTTCCGGCTGGACGTGGCGCAGGAGGAGCTCGACGACCTCGACGGGCGGCTGCGCCGCGTGCGCTGGCCCGACGAAGTGGACGGGGCCGGGTGGGCCTACGGGATACCGCTGGGCGAGATGCGCGAGCTCGTGCGCTACTGGCGCGAGGAGTACGACTGGCGGGCCGCCGAGGCGCGCCTGAACGAGTGGCCGCAGTTCACCACCGTCATCGACGGGGCGCGCGTGCACTTCGCGCACGTGCGCTCGCCCGAACCGGACGCCACGCCCCTGCTGATGACGCACGGCTGGCCCGGCTCGTTCGTGGAGTTCCAGCGGGTCGCGGGCCCGCTGACGGATCCGCGGGCGCACGGCGGGGACCCGGCCGACGCCTTCCACCTCGTGCTGCCGAGCATCCCCGGCTTCGGCCCGTCCGGGCCGACGGACTCGCCCGGCTGGGAGTTCAAGCGGGTCGCGCGGGCCTTCGGGGTGCTGATGGAGCGGCTCGGGTACGGGACGTACGGGGTCCAGGGAGGGGACTGGGGCGCGGCCGTCTCGCGGGAGCTGGGCCGGCTGCTGCCCGGGCGGGTGTGCGGCGTCCACCTGAACCTGCTGCCCGGGGCGGGGGCCACCGCCGAGCCCACGGAGGCCGAACTGGCGGCGCTGAGCCCCGCCGAGCGCGAGCGGACGTGGGCCTCCTGGGAGCGGTACCGGGTCTGGGCGCGGGAACGGCAGGGCTACGCCGACATCCAGGCGACCCGGCCGCAGACCCTCGCGTACGCGCTGAACGACTCCCCCACCGGACTGCTCGCCTGGATCGGGGAGAAGTTCGCGGAGTGGGCGGACCCGAGCTGCCCGGTGGACCGGGACCAGATGCTGACCAACGTGATGCTGTACTGGCTGACCGGCACCGCCGGTTCCGCCGCGCGGATCTACTGGGAGCGGGCGCACGCCGACTACTACGGGCAGCCGCCCGAGGTGTCGGCCACTCCCACCGCCCTCGCCGACTTCCCCCGGGACAACTTCATCCCGCTGCGGCACGTCGCCGCGCGCACCGACGCCGTCGTGCGCTGGACCTCGTACGACCGGGGCGGCCACTTCCCCGCGATGGAGGTGCCGGAGCTGCTGGTGGGGGACATCAGGAGCTTCTTCCGGGACCTGGCCGCGTCCGGCATGTGAAAACGTCCGGGCGGGGAGCGGCGCGGGTGTGATCATCCGATGATGAACGATGAACAGCGGACCCCGGCCGTCCTGGACGGCGACGAGCGCGCCACCCTCACCAGCCTCCTGCAGCGCCAGCGCGACACCCTGATGATGAAGTGCGCGGGCCTCACCGACGAGCAGCTGCGGCGCAGGGCCGTCGCGCCGTCCGGGCTGAGCCTGCTCGGGCTGGTGCGGCACCTGGCCGAGGTCGAACGCGGCTGGTTCCGCAACGTGGTGGGCGGCGAGGACGTGCGCGGATACTTCCCGCGGAACGAGGCCGGCGAGTGGACCGAGTTCCACGTGGAGGACGCGGATCCGGCGCGGTCCTTCGCGATCTGGGAGGAGACCTGCGCGCGGTCGCGGGCCGTGGTGGAGGCCGCGGCCTCCCTGGACGTGCCGGGGTACCACGGGGACCAGACGTACTCCCTGCGTTACGTCCTGGCCCACATGATCGAGGAGTACGCCCGGCACAACGGGCACGCCGACCTGCTGCGCGAGGCGATCGACGGGGTCACCGGGGAGTAGCGGCCGGCCCGCGGCGGCGGATCAGACCTGGGCGGTGCCGGTCCGGTCCACGGCGTCCAGGGCGGTCTGCCACGGGAAGTGCGGCGGGGCGTCGGGACCGGCCGGGCCGGGGACGAACCCGCCCTCGCCGTAGAGCAGTTCGGCTCCCGCACCGCGCAGGACCGTCAGGGACTGCTCGAACTGCGGGTGCGCGGCGAGGGCGGCGTTCAGGCACGGTACGGCGACGACCGGGGTGCCCTTGCCGAGGGCCTCGGCGGCGATGCCGACGACGACGCGGTCGGTGAGGCCGAGGGCCCACGCGTTGACCGAGTTGAAGGTGGCGGGGGCGAACAGCAGGGCGTCCGCGGGCGGCCACACGTCGGGATCCCCGGGCATCTTGTACTGCCAGCGCACGGGGTTGCCGGTCAGCGCGGCGAGACCGTCGAGGCTCCCGGACACCCATTGCGCCGCCGCCGGGGTCAGGCCCAGGCACACGTTCCAGCCGCGTGACTGGGCGTCCTCGATCACGTGGGCCACGTCGAACACGGGCGGGGCGGCGGAGCAGAGCAGGTAGAGAGTCCTCGTCATACGGTCATGTGATCACATTCCGCGCGCGGGTTCAGCCCGCGGTGATCTTGGAAGTGAAGGCGTCGAGGTTCCCCCGCATCCGCGCGAGGCGCTCGTCCAGGGTGAGCGACTCCTCGTACCGCGTGGTGCGCAGCTTCGGCACGCGCTTTCCGCGTACGTACAGGGAGCAGGCGAGGTCGGCGCAGATGTAGGTGCCGACGGTGTTGCCCTCGCGGCCGCGGGCACCCGCGAGGGGCGCGGCGAGCAGGGTGACCCCGGAGGAGGCGTGGCCCGTCAGACAGATCTGGCAGAGGCTGGACTTGACGGCGCTGGTGCGGCCCACGGAGGGCACGCGCAGGGAGATCCCGACCGGACCCCCCTCCCGGGGCAGCACGAGGTGGGCGCGCAGCGGTGCGCCGGGGTCGACCCAGCCGAGGAAGTCGAGGTCCTGCCAGGGCAGTTCGGCGAAGTCCAGCGGCAGGCGCAGGCGTGCGGCCTCGCCCTTGGTGCAGTTCACGAAGGATGAGCGGATCTGTATCTCACTGAGCGGTTCCACGGGAGTCGACCCTAATACCCGGTGCGGGGGCCGCGCACCCGGGTTTGCGCGGGCGGGCCCGCCCCCTCCGGCGGGGCCGGGTCAGCCCCGGGGAGGGCGTCCAGGAAGCCGGAGAGCAGGGAGTGCAGGACCTCGGGGCGGTCGAGGTGGACGTCGTGGCCGGAGCCGGGGACCGAGACCAGGGTGGTGTCCGGGCCGGCGAGGCGCAGCATCTCCGCGGATTCGGCGGGCGGGATGATGCCCCGCTCGCCCAGGACGACGAGGGCGGGGCAGGCGACGCGCTGCCATTCGGGCCACCAGGGGCGGGTGGTGAGGGGGGTGATCGTGGCGACCATGACGTCGCGGTCGAAGCGCGGGTGCCAGCCGTCGTGGCGGCGCTCCAGGCCCGCTGCCCAGGCCTCGCTGCCGAGGAACTCCCGTGCCGCGTCCGGGGAGGGGAAGGGCAGGGGCCAGGAGCCGAGGCCCTCGTCGATCGTGGCGGGGGTGTCCGGGGCGGCGGCGGCCGGACCGGCGTCGACCAGGACGAGGGCGCGGACCGGGCGGGGGTGGGCGGCGGCGGTCAGCATCGCGGTGTGGCCGCCCAGGGACTGGCCGACCAGCACGGGGCGGTCGAGGCCGAGTTGCGCGGAGACGGCGAGCACGTCCGCGACGTGTGCCTCGCGGGAGACGTCGGCCGGTCGGCGTTCGGAGGCGCCGTGGCCGCGCTGGTCGAGGGCGATGACGCGGTGGCGGGCGGACAGGTGGGCCGCGGCGGCGTCCCATTCCCCGGCGTGGCCGGCGAGGCCGTGCAGGAGGAGGACGGGGGTGCCGCTGCCGCCCCAGTCGCGGCAGGACAGGCGTACGCCGTCCCGGATGACGATGCGTTCGGTCCAGGTCATCACAGGATGATCAGGGTTTTCGCGCGCGGTGTCGAAGTGATTGCGGCGAGACGCTCGCACATGGAGGTGAGCTTCTGGGCCATGTTCCGTCTCGATGGGCGGCGGTTGACTGGGGTGCATGACGAAGAACGAGAACGAGAACGTGAACGGGGACGTGGACGTGGACGTGGACGTGGACGGGGACGTGAACGAGAACGCGGGACGGCCGGCGCTGACCCTGGTGATCGGGGGCCGCGGCAAGACCGGACGGCGGGTCGTGGAGCGGCTGCGGGACCGGGGGGACGCGGTACGGGTCGGGTCGCGCGTGGGGGAGCCGGCCTTCGACTGGGACGACCCCGCCGGGTGGGGGGCCGCGCTGGAGGGGGTGGACCGGGTGTACGTGACCTTCCAGCCGGACCTCTCCGTGCCCGGTGCCCCCGACCTGATCGGCGCCCTGGCCTCGGCGGCGGTGGCCGCGGGGGCCCGCAGGCTGGTGCTGCTGTCCGGCCGCGGTGAGGAGTCCGCGGAGCTCTGCGAGAGCCGGCTGAAGGTGCCGGGCGCCGAGTGGACCGTCGTCCGCGCCAGCTGGTTCGACCAGAACTTCGACGAGAGCTTCTTCCTGGACTCCGTACGGGCGGGGGAGATCGCCCTGCCGGTCGCCGACGCCGTCGAACCCTTCGTCGACGCCGGGGACATCGCCGACGTGGTGGTGGCCGCGCTCACCGACGACCGGCACGTCGGCCGGACCTACGAGCTGTCCGGACCGCGCCTGCTCTCCCTCGCCGACGTGGCGGACGAGCTGTCGAAGGCGACCGGGCGCGAGATCGCGTACGTGCCCGTCTCGGCGGAGGAGTACCGGGCGGTGCTGCGCGAGAACGGTCTGCCCGAGGAGTTCGTGGAGCTGTTCACCGTGATCCTGGACGGACGCAACGCGCATCTGGTCGACGGGGTGCGCGAGGTGCTGGGCAGGGCGCCGAAGGACTTCGCCGACTACGCCCGCGAGGTGGCGGCGACCGGCGTCTGGGACGTCTGAGCGGCGCGGCGGGGAGGGAGGATGGAGGCATGGACACGCTGACCGGCCTGCTGGACGGGCCCCAGGCCCGCGGGGCCTTCATCCTCAAGTCCGTCCTCAACCCGCCCTGGTCCCTGAGGGTCGAGGACAGGGCCCCGCTGTCGGTGATCGCCCTGGTGAGCGGGTCCGCGTGGCTGCTGCCCGGGGACCGCGAGCCGGTCCTGATCGGCCCCGGCGACGTGGCGGTGGTACGGGGACCCGCGCCGTACGGGCTCGCCGACAGCCCCGGCACCCCCGGCACCGACGTCCCGCAGATCGTGGTGGGACCGGACCAGCGGTGCAGCACGGAGGAGGGCGAGGACCTGACGGACACCCTGGCGCGGGGTGTGCGGACCTGGGGCGACGCCCGGGAGGAGCCGGGGGCGGCGGTGCTGCTGAGCGGCACCTACCAGGCCCCGAGCGAGGTCGGGCGGCGGCTGCTGGGCACGCTCCCGACGGTGCTGGTCCGGCCGGCCGGGGCGGCCGACGCCACCCTGATCGGGCTGCTGGCCTCCGAGACGGCCCGTGACGAGCCCGGCCAGGAGCTGGTGCTGGACCGGCTGTTGGACCTGTTGCTGATCGGCGTGCTGCGGGCGTGGCTCGCCGCTCCCGGCTCGGGGGCACCGGCCTGGCACCGGGCGCAGGGCGATCCGGTCGTCGGGGTCGCCCTGCGGCTGCTGCACGAGGACCCCGCGCACGGCTGGACCGTGGCGGAACTCGCACGGCGGGCGGGGGTGTCGCGGGCCGTGCTGGCCCGCCGGTTCACCGCGCTCGTCGGGGAGCCGCCGGTCGCGTACCTGACGGGCTGGCGGCTGGCCCTGGCCGCCGACCTGCTGCGCGAGCCGGAGGCCACGGTGGCGACGGTGGCCCGCCGGGTCGGCTACGGGAGCGCGTTCGCGCTGTCGACGGCCTTCAAGCGGGTGCGCGGGATCAGCCCGCAGGAGTTCCGCGCGGGCACCTCGCCGGTGCCCGCGGGGACTTCGGCCACGGTGGTGCTGGCCTGACGGATCCGGGGCGGCTACACCAGGTCCAGCACGCCGACGGTCTGGCCGCCGCTGAATTCGCCGGTGTGGCGGAAGCCGAGGCCTGCGTAGAAGGGCTCGGGGGTGCCCTCGCCGGTGTCCCAGCAGACGTACGCCCGCCCGGTGCCGCGACGGCGGAGTTCCTCCAGGACCGCCCCCACCGCGAAGCTGCCGTACCCCTTGCCCTGGTGGCCGGCCGCGATGTTCAGGCGCCACAGGCCGGAACGGCGGTGCTCCGGGTCCTTCGCCGGGTCCCAGACGATGTCGAGGAAGGCCATGACGAAGCCGACGACCTCGTCACCGTCGACCAGGGCCCGCGGCCAGGCGGTGTCCCCGTGGACGTAGGCCTCGGCCAGCGACTTCTGGACGGGGGAGACGAGGTGTTCCTGGTGCGGGTGCACCCGCACGGCGCACACGGCCTCGAAGTCGGCCGGGGTGACCGGTACCAGACGGAGCGAAGAGCTGATCATGTGGTGATCCTACGGTCCGGTCATTGAAAAGAACGGGGCAGCCGGTATATTTTCTCCTCGCCGGGTGAGGGAGAGGGGACGGCGTGCGCGCTGAAGTGGTGGTCGTCGGCGGAGGGCCGGTCGGTCTGCTGGTCGCGGCCGAGCTGGCCGGGTACGGGGTCGACACGCTGGTACTGGAGGCGCGGGCGGAGATCAGCGAGCGGCCCAGGGCCACCACCCTCCACGCCCGCGCGGTACAGAGCCTGGCCCGGCGCGGGCACCTCCCGCCGGACGTGGGACCGGCGTCCGCCGGTACGGCCGCGGGCCGGTTCCACTTCGCCGGCATCCACGAACTGCTCATCACCGTGCCCGAGACGGAGCCGGAGCCGATCCTCAAGCGCCCCCAGGCCGAGCTTGAGCGCCGGTTCGAGGCACGGGCGCTGGCGGCGGGCGCGCGGGTACTGCGGGAGCACCGGGTCACGGGGGTCACGCAGCGGGACGGCGCCGTGCGGCTCACCGTCGAGGGGCCGGAGGGGACGGCTGCCTGTTCCGCCGCCTACGTCGTCGGGGCGGACGGGGCCCGCAGTACGGTCCGCGACCTGGCGGGCATCGACTCCGACGCCACTCCCGCCACGGTGTCGGCCCTGGTGGGCCTGGCACGGCTGCGGGACCCCGGTGACCTGGAGCAGGGCTGGCTGCGGACTCCGCGCGGCTGGATCGTCTCCAAGCGGACGCCCGCGGGCGAGACGCACATCCGTACCGTCGACTGCTCCGGCGCCCACGCGGGCCGGGAGGCGCAGCCGTCGCCGCAGGAGCTCCAGCGCGAGGTGTCCCGGATCGCCGGGCGCGACGTCGCGATGGAAGGGGCCCGGTGGATCAGCCGGTTCAGCGACTTCACGCGCCTGGCCCGCACCTTCCGCGCGGAACGCGTCTTCCTGGTGGGCGACGCGGCGCACCTGCACTTCCCCATCGGCGGCCAGGGGCTGAGCACGGGGGTGCTGGACGCCCTCAACCTCGGCTGGAAACTGGCCCTCGCCGTGCGCGGCACGGCGGGTGCGGGCCTGCTGGACACCTACGACCTCGAACGCAGGCCGGCGGCACAGGGGGTCGTCGACAACACGCGGGCACAGCTCGCGCTGATGCGGCAGGGGGCCGAAGTCGACGCGCTGCGCGAGGTGTTCACCGGGCTCCTGGCCGCGGACCGGGACGGCGGGCGGATCGGCGACATGATCAGTGGCCAGGGGACGGTGCTGCCCGCCCACACGGGCCGGCCCTGCGGGTCCGAAGGACGGTTCCCGCCGAACGCGCGGATCCTCACGCGGGCGGGCGAGACCGACCTGATCGGGCTCCTGCGGGAGGGAGGCCCGCTCCTCCTCCTCTTCGGCGAGCCGGCCGGCCGCCACGGGGAAGAGGCGCGCCCGTGGTCGGACACCGTGCGCGTGGTGCACGCACAGCCGACCCCGGCGATGCCGTACGAGGCGCTGCTGGTGCGTCCCGACGGCCACATCGCCTGGTCACAGGACGGCGGCCGGCTGGCCGACGCCCTGTCCTGGTACTTCGGGCCGCGGGTGCGCGCGGCCGTGGGCGGCGCGGATCAGCTGGCGAGGTCTTCGCGGGCCTGCGAGATCTCCATCGCCCGGACGGCCTCGGCGTAGACCTCGGCCCCGCGGTTCTCTCCGAGGTGCAGGGAGGTGAGGACGGAGGACTGCACGATGCTCGGCAGCAGGTGGCGCATGAGCGCGGTGACCCTGACCACCAGGTCCTCGTACTCGGTGAGGGCCTGCGACATGGACTGGATGCCGGCGTAGGTGCCGACGATGACGTCGGCGGTCTCGGCCGGATCGATCTGGGGGAGCAGTTCGCCCTGGCTCTGGGCCCTTTCCAGGCCCTCGCGCATCGGCACGGCCCAGGCGAGGAAGGGGCCGCTGCGGTCGAGGCCCTGTGCCAGCTGGTCCATCGTCAGCCGCACGCCCGCGCGGACCATCGGGTCCGTCTGCAGGCGGTGGGTGTGCAGCATGACGATGTCCACGATCCCCTGCATCTTGATCGCGCGGTCGGGGACGACGAGGCTCTGGTTCTGCGCGTTGAGCACGCCGAAGGCCAGGTCCTCCTTCGACTGGAAGTGGAAGTACAGGGCTCCCTTGGTCACTCCCGCCTCCGCAAGGATCTCGGAGATGGTGGCCGCCTGGTAGCCGCGTTCCTCGAAGATCTTGGCCGCCGCGCCGAGGATCGCCTGGCGTGTGCGGATGGCTCGAATTTGCTCAGCCACTGTGGCTCCTTCCCTCACAGGATTCTCGGAGCGTCGGAAGCCCTGATGCAAACCGTCCGTCCCGTACGTATCTTACAGCGGGTAACTCTCACGCCAACCCCGTACGCGCCGGAGGGCGCGTACATGACCGGAAGGAAGCACCATGATTCTCGTGACGGGGGCCACCGGGACGGTGGGACGGGAGGTACTGCGCCGCATCGGTTCAGGGCCGGCGGTCAGGGCCATGGCGAGGCAACCGGAACGTGTCGTGGCCGGACCGGCGACGGTCGAGGCCGTCCACGGGGACTACGACGACCCCGCTTCGCTCGCCCGGGCCGTGCGGGGGGTGGACACCGCCTTCCTGGTGACCAGCCGCGTCGGCCGCGACGACGACGCGCGGTTCCTGGCGGCCGCGCGGTCGGCCGGGGTGCGGCACGTGGTGAAGCTCTCCGCCGCCGCCGTCGGGGACGGCCGGGCGGATGACCTCATCACCCGCTGGCAGCGGGAGAACGAGGAGGTCCTGCGGGGATCGGGGATGGAGTGGACGCTGCTGCGCCCGCGTTCCTTCATGTCCAACGCCCTCTCCTGGGCGGGTCCGGTACGTGCGGAGGGTGTCGTGCGGGGCCTGTACGGGACGTCGCCGAACGCCTGCGTCGATCCGGGAGACATCGCGGAGGTGGCCGTGCGCGCGTTCGGCGAGCCGGGACACACCGGGCGCGTACACACGCTGACCGGACCCCGGGCGCTCTCGGCGGTGGAGCAGACGGCCCAGCTGTCCGACCTGTTGGGCCGGCCGCTGCGGTTCGAGGAGTGGGACCCGGAGCAGGCCCGCGCGGTGTGGGGGGCGCGGTATCCAGCGGCCGTGGCGGAGGCACTGCTGCAGAGCGCCGAGCGGCAGCGTGCCGGGGCCAAGGCCGGGGTGGGGAGTACGGTTCAGGACGTCCTGGGCAGGCCGGCCCGTTCGTTCCGGCAGTGGGCCGGGGAGCACCTGGCGGCCTTCGGGCCGCGCTGAGGGGCACCCGTCAGCCGATGTACGGGGCCGCCGTCACGGTGGAACCGAAGACGAGGTGGCCGTCCTGGTGGCCCGTCACGACCACCGTCTCCTCCCCTCCGGGCGCGCCGTCGTGCAGGCGTTCGGCCTCGATGAAGCACGGCACGTCGAGTTCGGCGTAGCGCTTGAAATCGCCGGAGATGTTGAGCGGCAGGAGGGAGGAGCGGCCCAGGGCGGCCGACGCGGCCTGCCGGGCGGCCTCCAGCAGCACCATGCCCGGAACGTGGTCGACCGGGTGGTCGAAGAGGATGGGGTGGAGGGAGTCCACCCGGAGCTGCCAGCGGTCCGGTGTACCGGTGGGTGACAGGACCACGTCGGTGGGCGAGATCCGTCCCACGCTCTGCGGTGCGACGGGAGCGGTCAGGGGCAGCGGCTTGTGGCCGGGCAGCAGGGTGTGCGGCGGGCGTATGCGCCGGTACACGGCGGGAGTGGTGCAGGTGTAGGAGACGCGTCCCGTCGCGACGACGTGGCCCGCGCGGTGGACCACGGCCTCGTAGTTCAGGCCGCCCAGGTCACCGTTGCGCCGTCTCACCTCGGTGCAGCTGACGTCGATGTCGAGGGAGGCGGGGGTCCTGCTGACCTGGAGGTGTTCGGGGACGACGGTGACGCTGAGGTCCCACAGCAGGAAGTGCTGGCCGAAAGGGACTCCGTATTCGGCGTGGCCCAGCAGGCTGCCGATCTGCCGAATCGTTTCGACGCACATGAGGGGGTCGTGGTAGGCGCCCGCGATGGGCGTGAAGAAGCTGTGGGAGCGGGGCCACTGCGCGCTGACGGCGAATCGGCTGTGGTCGACCCGTTCCCAGTCGGTGAGAAGGACTTCGGCGACCGAGGCACGGTGCACTAATTCCTTCGGGACGGTGGAGGTGAGCGAGGTGAAGCGGTTACCCCGTTGTCCGAGCGGAGGGGTGGTCGTCCGCCAGGCCGGTTCGTAGCCCGCTGTGCGCTCGACTTGAAACGTGCTCGCGCTCATTGTTCCCCCTAGGCAGCGCTGGCCGGTTACAGGTGTGACTGCGAGAAAAATATATACCAACCGGTTTTTTATCCAGAGGGATCGCGACCCTTGGCCATGAAAAATACGGAAGGTGAGATTCCGGCAACTCGTACCTCCCCCTACCGTCCGTGCCGCCACCCCTCATCCGGCGTCGGGTCTCCGCCACTCGCACTGAAGCATCTCAAGGGGGCCCCTCGGGGCGCGTGGACCGGTTGTCGGACGTCCGGTGAACCCCCGGGGACGAAGAATGGCCGATTCGCATGGGGAGCCCCGGTTTGCGCGCGGGTCGCGGGCCGGCTCCCCGCCCCCCGCGGGCCCGTCGGTCCCCGTGGCACCGGTAGGGGTTCGGGGCGGGTGACGCGCGGGCCCCTCCGTGCACAGACCCCCGCAGTACACGGGTGGTGCGCGGGTTCCGGGGCCGGTGTGCCGCCGATGCGGGCGGCGGGGCGTGGCCGCCGGGTGGGTCGCGGGCGGGGTGTGTCGCCCCACGGGTTTCGTTCACCGTTTGCCCACGTGAAGATTCCTGCATATGTCGTCGGCCCGCGGGGGCGTGCGGCGGAGCCCGCCCGCCGCCGATCCGGCCACCGGTCGCGAGGGGGGAGGCGGACCGGCGCGGGCCGGCGCCGCCGCCGGACCGGCCTGGCGGCGGCCGGTCCGCGGGCCGGAGTGCGCCGGGTACCGGCCCGTCGGCGGAGCGGGCGGCCCTGAGGTTCGAGCGGTGTTCCGGCGGGGCTCCGGTGTCGTTCCAGTGACTGCTGAGCGCGAATGCCGGTGAGCAAACCGCTAAAGCGGTTTGTATTGATCGCGCCAGTGGCGCGGTGATGCCCTTCTGCGGTCTGAACCTGGCGGCGGGGCGGTCGGTGCGGAGGGGCCGCAGGGGCGTGCGAGCCAACCACATGGTCGGTTCTCGGCCGTTTCGTGGCTGGCCGGGTACCCCTCTCGGGGCGACTCTTCTTGCCTTCCGGGCCCCTGGGGAGGCCTGGCGTCGGCCTTCTGGCCAGGTAAGTCCCAGTTCAGGGGGTGCGCTTCAGGGGTTGATGCGGTCGGTAGGGGGCGAAAAACGGTACAGCCGGTTTGGTATTGACAAACCGGCCCGGCTGTTTTTTGCTCATTCCAGCGAAAGTCGAGGGCTCATCCATGGACGAAGCAGGGGAGTACGGCGTGGACATCGATGTACTGGGCGCACTGACCGTGCGGGAGAACGGGGTCTCCATCACGCCGACCGCCGCCAAGCCCCGTCAGGTGCTGGCCCTGCTCGCGCTCCACGCGGACCAGGTGGTCCCGGTGTCCGCGCTGATCGAGGAACTGTGGGGCGAGCAGCCGCCGCGCAGTGCCCGTACGACGCTCCAGACCTACGTGCTCCAGCTGCGCGGCCTGATCGCCACCGCGCTGGAGGGCACCGACGGGACGCGGACCCCCAAGGACGTGCTCGTCACGCTGCCCGGCGGCTACATGCTCAGCAGCGCCGGCGGGACCAGCGACGTCCGCGAATTCGACCGGCTGGCCGGAATGGGCTACCGGGCGATGGACGCGGGCGACTTCCCCGGTGCCGCACGGCTGCTGCGCGAGGCGCTGGCGCTCTGGTCCGGGCCGGCCTTCGCCGACGTGGAGGGCGGTGTCCAGCTGGACATGGAGACGCGGCGCCTGGAGGAGACCCGGCTGTGCGCGCTCGACCAGCGCATCGAGGCCGACCTGCGCCTGGGCCGGCACCGCGAACTGCTCGCGGAACTGACCGTCCTGGCCAGCCGCTACCGCATCCACGAGAACCTGCACGGGCAGTTCATGCTCGCCCTCCACCGCTCCGGCCGCCGCGGCGAGGCGCTCAGCGTCTACCAGCGGCTGCGCGCCACCCTCGTCCGCGAGCTCGGCATCGAGCCGTCCTCCGCCCTGCGCAGTCTCCAGCGGTCGATCCTGATGAGCGGCCCCGAGAGCCCGGCGGAATCCCCGGAGACGGCCCGCAAGCGGCTCGCCCGAGTGGGCTGACGGATCATTTGAAGATCATTTGCCCACTCCTTTCCGGAACCTTCCGGAAATCCGCGGAACGAATTTGCGCATCAGGCAAGCGGAACAGAAGCGACCGAACTGATCTGCGGGCTGAACAGGGGTTCTGGCAGCCAATCGGAAGACGGCGTTTCGAATCCCGCGGCTGTTCGCCCCCTTCGGAGGTCTGCTCGACGTCGGCTTGAGAACGCGGTGATGCCGCCCTGGGCTGCCTTACCGTCATCGGGTCGAATACTGAAAACCGTGAGTATCTCGACAAAATAACGGAGGGGAGACGGGAGACCGTGGAGATTCAGGTTCTGGGTCCGTTGAGTGCCGAGGTCAACGGGGCATCGATCGTTCCTACGGCGGGCAAGCCGCGTCAGATCCTGGCGCTTCTCGCGCTCTACCCGGGCCGGGTGATGCCCGTACCGACCCTGATGGAGGAGATCTGGGGGACCAAGCTCCCGGAGAGCGCCCTCACCACCCTGCAGACGTACATCCTGCAGCTGCGCCGCAGACTGGGCACCGCGATGGGACCGGGCGCCCCCGGCACGGCCAAGGACGTGCTCGCGACCCGGCACGGAGGCTACCTGCTCCAGATCCCGCAGGAGTCGGTGGACGTCCACGCGTACGAGGCCCTCGTGGCCGGTGGCCAGAGCGCCTTCGACGAGGGCGACGACGAACGCGCGGCGCAGATGCTGCGCAAGGCCCTCGACCTGTGGCAGGGACCCGCCCTCGTCGACGTCAAGGTCGGGCCGATCCTGGAGATCGAGGTGCTGCGGCTGGCGGAGAGCCGGCTGGTCACCACCGAGCGGCGCATCGACGTGGACCTGCGCCTGGGACGGCACAGCGAACTCCTCGCCGAGCTCACCGAGCTGATGGCCAGGAACCCGCAGCACGAGGGGCTGCACTCGCAGGCGATGGTCGCGCTGTACCGGTCCGGACGGCAGGCCACCGCGCTGGACGTGTACCGAAGGCTCCGGGCCCGGCTGATCGGTGAACTCGGCGTGGAACCCTCGCAGCAGCTCCAGCGCCTGCACCAGGCGATGCTCCGGGTGGACCCGGCGCTCGACGTGGCCGCGGGCCCGCGCCGCAGCTCGACCTTCGACCTCTACGCGGCCTGACGCAGCGGGTCGCCCGGGGCGGCGGTCCGGGTACGGCGGGGCCGTGGCAGGGCGCGCGTCGACGGCTCCAGCGCGGCTGGGCGACGGCGTGAGCGGCTCTCCATCCGGTGGGACCAGGCTCGTCGCGACCCGGTGTGCGCCGACGCCCCGGTGGACGAGGGGAGAGGCAAGCCATGGACCGGCTGGAGCTCACGGAGCTGGCCCGCATCCTGCGGATCTGGGGAGGCGAGGAGGAGTGCGCGGAGCTGAGCGAGGACGTGCAGGACCTGTACTGGGACGAGCTCGGCTACGACTCGCTCTCCGTCCTGCAGGCCATCGGCTCCATCGAGCGGAGGTACGACGTACTCCTCGACGGTGAGCTGCTCGAACTGGCGGACACGCCGAGGAGCTTCCTGCGGTGCGTCAACCAGGTCCTGCGCAGCCGGGCCGCCGCCGCGGTGTGATCGCGGGTACCGGCGGGGCGGGCCGCGGGCGGAAATCGAGCGGCATTCCAAGGGGACTCCGGCGGATACAGACAGACTCTGCGTCAAGCGTTGAGAGAGGTGTCTGATGTCTGTCGAGCGAGTACACCGGATGTCACACGCGGTCGACGCGGCCGCACCGGCCGGGGTCCTGTACAACGTGGTGGCCGACACGGCGCCTTGGCCGCTGTTCCTGCCGGACACCGTGCACGTGGAGAGGCTTGAGTTCGACGGCACCACGGACCGGTACGCCCAGTGGGCGATCGCGGACGGGACCGCGCGGCCGTCGCTGTGGCGGCGGACCCTGGACGCGCACCACCGGCGCGTCGGCTTCCGCCAGGAGCGTCCGGCCGACCCCGTGACCACCTCCGGCGGCTCGTGGAGCGTGGAGGAGCTTGCTCCGGGCTGGTCGCGGCTGTCGCTGGAGCAGGACATCACCGTCGCCGGGAACCGGACGGCGGATGTCGCGCGCGTGCTCGCGTCCGCACAGGCCGAAGCCCGCGGTGTGCTCGGCCGACTGGCCGCCCTCGCGGAGCGCTGGCAGAGGATCGACGGGCTGCTGCTGTCCTTCGAGGACTCGGTGCGGATCCCGGGACCGGCCGAACCCGTCCACGAGTTCCTCTACCGGGTGGGCTCCTGGCCCGGCCGGGTCGCGCACGTCGTGGGCGCCGACGTCACGGAGGACCGCCCGGGGGTGCAGCGCACCCGCCTGGTCAACCTGGCCGACGACGGCTCCGCGTACACCACCGAGGAGGTGCGGGTGTGCTTCCCGGCGGCCGGCCGCATCGTCTTCAAGCGCACCCGGCCGCACCCCCTGCTGGCCGCGCACGCCGGGGAGTGGTCCGTCGAGCCGGACGCCACGGGGGTCACCGTGGTGTGCCGGCACGACGTCCTGCTGGACGCGGGCGCGGTCGAGCGGATGCTGGGACCCGGCGCGGACCCCGCGCGGGCGGGCCGGTACGTGCGGGAGGTGCTGGGCCGCGAGAGCCTGGCCACCCTGGAGCCCGCGCAGCAGTACGCCAGGGAGTCGGTCAGGAGCCTGCGGCCGGTGTGAGCGGGCCGGGCGGCCGACCCTGGCCTCCCGGCAGGGCGGGCGCGGGCGGACAGGACCCGGCCCCTGGCCCGTACCCCCGATCGCGGGGGTACGGGCCAGGGGCCGTTCCGGTGTCGGTCGCGGCGGTCGGCGGCCGCCGTGGCGGGGCGGGGGCCGCCGTTGGGGCGGGGGCCGCCCCGGCGCGTCAGGAGCCGCGGCCGGCGGCACCCAGGGCGCGCAGGGTGGCCGGGGTCGCCAGACAGGGCATGACCACCCGCCAGAACCCGGCCAGCGTGCGCGGGGCGAGCCACTGGGCGTCGTCCCGGCCGAGCACCTCGAAGCCGAGCGTGGCGGCCACCACCGTCGTGGTGACGCTCTGGCGGTTGAGGCCGGGCAGCAGGGAGTCCTCGTGCGCCGCCTCCGTCAGCAGCCGGTGGACGTACTCGTGCCACTCCCCGGGCAGGGCGAACGACGACGGGTAGGTGGGCTCCCGGCTGAGCTGGAAGCCGGCCCGTGCCACCACGTCGGACAGGAGCAGCCCGGCGAGGGCGTGGGAGCTGTCCGCCAGGGCCTGGAGGGCCGAAGTGCGCCGCGCGTACACCTCCCGGGCCGCAGCGCGCAGTGCCCGCGCGGCAGCCGCCTCGACGGCCGCCGCGATCGCGGCCTTGTTCTCGAAGTGGAAGTGCAGCGCGCCCGGGCTGACTCCGGCTCCGACGCTGATCATGCTCAGCGTCGCCTCTGCGTACCCGCGCCGTCCGAACACCCTGGCCGCCGATTCGATCAGTGCGCGGCGGGTGCGGACAGCGCGTTCTTGTTTGATCACGCATAGCTCCTGTATCAGTTTCCTTCTATTATTAAACCGTCCCGTTGGTATTGGAAGCGGGTGTGGGTCCCTCCGGATGGCCTGATCAACGTGGTTTTTCGCCTACTGATGGCCCGATTTAACCCTTTTATCGAGAGCCTGGCCATGTTTTGTGGGCTTTGACAAACCGACGCAGCGGTTTGTATCTTCTTGACGTTGACCCAACCGAGCTTGAGGGAGGGGGGCAGATGAACCAGCGGACCATGGCTGTGCTGGAACCTCACACAGTCGCCGCGGGAGCGAACGGCGGTTTCTCACCGGCCGAAGGCCCGAGAACACCGCAGCACACGCCGACGCAGTCGGCGCTGTGGCGGATCCTCATCGTGGAGAGCAACTCGGCCGAGGCCGAGACGCTGGCGCGCGGTCTGCGCCGGCACGGGCACGAGGTCGACATCGTGGGTACCGGTGGCGAGGCGCTGCGCAGCTACGTTGACGCCGACCTGGTGCTCCTCGACCTGGAACTGCCCGACCTGGACGGCTTGGAGGTCTGCCGGGGCATCCGCGCCGCCCACGAGATCCCCCTGATAGCGGTCACCGCCCGGGGCAGCGAACTCGACCGGGTCCTCGGCCTCCAGGCGGGCGCGGACGACTACCTGGCCAAGCCCTACGGATTCCGCGAACTGATGGCCCGCATGGAGGCCGTCATGCGCCGGGCGCGCCCCACCCGGCCCGTCGCCGCCACCATCACCCGTGGTCCGCTGCGGATCGACTCGGGGACGCGCGAGGTGACGCTGGACGGGGTGCCCGTCGAGACCACCCGCAAGGAGTTCGACATGCTCTACCTCCTCGCGTCCCATCCCGACACCGTCATCCCCCGCAAGATGCTGATGCAGCAGGTGTGGGGCGACTCCTGGTCCCGCCGGACCGTGGACACGCACGTGAGCACCCTGCGCAACAAGATAGGCGCCGGATGGATCATCACCATCCGCGGCGTCGGCTTCCGGTTCGGCCAGGGCTGAAGCCGCCCGCCCCGCGCACCCGCGCGGGAGCACGCAGACCACCGCAACGAGCCGAGGGGGGAACGACATGACGGTCACGGCACTGTGTCACGGGGAGGGCTGCCGCGGCGCCGGAGCCGACGGACGCCCCCGCCGGCGTACGGTCCGGGGCAGCCGGCTGTGCCGGACCTGCCGGGACCACCTCTCGGCGGGCCTCGGCGAACTGGCGCACCTGTACGAGGAGTGCGGGCGCGTCCTCGGCGGGATGACCCCCGGCAGCCTGCGCGAGCGGACGACCGGCGGCGAGCTGCCCGGACTCCCCTTCAACGGGGCCGCGGCCGACGTACGGGCCCGGATGGTCTCCGTGCTCGGCTCCTGGGGCGGACTCGTCGCACAGGAGCGCGGGTTCCCCGCACCGCCGCGCACCGTCGCCGCCCTGACCGCCTTCCTGCAGCGCAACGCCGACTGGATCGCCGCCCACCCGGCGGCCGCGGAGGCCTCCGAGGAGATCGCCCGCCTGGTCCGGTCCGGACGCCGCGCCGCCTTCCCCGACCCGGCCCGCACCTTCCGCCTCGGCGACTGCCCCGAGGCCGGCTGCCCCGGAGCCCTGGCCCTGTCCGTCCGCGACGCGGACCGGACCGCCGGCCGGGCGGTCGTGTGCGACACCGACCCGGCCCACCGCTGGACCAGCGACCGGTGGAGCGAGCTGAGCGACTCCATGGAGGCCGGGCGGGCGCCCGGCGCCGCCGCGCCGGCCACCGAACGCTGGCTCACCGCCGGCGACATCGCGCAGCTGTGGCACACCCCGACGGGCACCGTGTACCGGCTGGCGAGCGAGGAGCGGTGGCGCCGGCGCAACCGCGCGGGCCGTACGTACTACAGCGAGAGCGACGTCCGCGCCTGCTTCGACCGCCGCGCCGCGGCCCGCACCTGAGTCACGTCCCACCGGCCGGACGGAGCGGTCTGACCTGGTCTTGACATTCCCTTGGCCGTTCTCCGACCCACCGGACCGGCCCTTGTGGAACCTGACCGAGTCCTGAATCCAGCACCATTGAACGGCCGCTCGCGTCCGAAGAACCTTGTAGTCAAGATCCGGTGCACTGTCTCCGGAGGCGAATTCAAGGAGTCGTGATGGACGCACCGGTCATCGTCGTCGGCGCGGGCCCCGCGGGCATGATGCTCGCGGGCGAACTGCGGCTGGCGGGAGTCGCCGTCGTGGTCCTGGAGCGCCTGGAGCGCCGCACGGGCGAATCGCGCGGCCTCGGCTTCACCGCGCGCACGCTGGAGACCTTCGACCAGCGCGGCATCCTCGCGCGCTTCGGCGACATCGAACGCAGCACCCTCGGCCACTTCGGTGGCCTGCCCCTCGACTTCGGCGTCCTCGACGGAGCCTGCCAGGCGGCCAAGACCGTTCCGCAGTCCGTCACCGAAACGCACCTGGAGGAATGGGCCACGGGCCTGGGCGCCGACATCCGGCGCGGCCACGAGGTGCTCGCGCTGCGCGAGGACGAGGACGGCGTCGAGGTCGAGGTGCGCGGGCCGGACGGGGTCCACACCCTGCGCGCGGCCTGGCTGGTGGGCTGCGACGGCGGGCGCAGCACCGTGCGCAAGGCGGCCGGCTTCGACTTCCCCGGCACGGCCGCCACCATGGAGATGTACCTCGCCGACATCAAGGGCATCGAGCTCAAGCCCCGCATGATCGGCGAGACCCTGCCCGGCGGCATGGTGATGGTCGGCCCGCTGCCCGGCGGCACCACCCGCATCGTCGTCTGCGAACGCGGCACCCCGCCGCGGCGGCGCGAGGCCCCGCCGTCCTTCGAGGAGGTCGCCGCCGCCTGGCAGCGGCTGACCGGCGAGGACATCTCGGCCGCCGAGCCGGTGTGGGTGAGTGCCTTCGGAGACGCGGCCCGGCAGGTCACCGAGTACCGGCGCGGCCGCGTACTGCTGGCGGGCGACGCCGCGCACATCCACCTGCCCGCGGGCGGGCAGGGCATGAACACCGGCATCCAGGACGCGGTCAACCTCGGCTGGAAGCTGGCCTCCGTGGTCCGGGGCCGGGCGCCGCTCGCCCTGCTCGACACCTACCACGGGGAACGGCACCCGGTCGGCAGGCGGCTGCTCATGAACACCCGGGCCCAGGGGCTGCTGTTCCTGAGCGGCGCCGAGGTGCAGCCGCTGCGCGACTCCCTGCGCGAGCTCATGGCTTACGAGGACGTGGCCCGCCACCTCGCGGCCATGGTGACCGGACTGGAGATCACCTACGACGTCGGCAGGGGCGGCCACCCGCTGCTCGGCCGCCGGATGCCCGGACTGGAACTGGACGGGCCCGGCGGGCGGACCTCCGCCACCGCGCTGCTGCGTCCCGCCCGGGGCGTTCTGCTCGACCTGGCCGACAACCCGCGGCTGCGCCAGCGCGCCGCCGCCTGGGGCGACCGGGTGGACACCGTCACCGCCCGCCCCGTCGGCCCGCCCGGGGGCGAGCTGCCGGACGACACCACCGCACTGCTGGTCCGGCCCGACGGGTACGTGGCCTGGGCCGCGCCCGGCAGCCACCACGACCTGCCGATGGCCCTGGAGCGCTGGTTCGGCCCCGCATGAGGCCCGCCGGCCGACCCTGAGCGCCGCGCGCCCGACGGCCCGAGCCAGACGGCCGTAGCCCGACGGCCCGAGCCCGACGGCCGTAGCCCAACGGCCCGAGCCCGACCGCCGTAGCCCGACCGCCCGAGCCCGACGGCCGTAGCCCGACCGCCCGCGTCCCGACGGCCATCGCGCCGGTCCGGGGGAGCGGCGCGTCCGGCTGCCCGCGGACGAGCACACCAAGAGCACCGCACGCGCATCCCCGAGCACCTCACGAGGAGAGACCACCACCATGGCAACGCCCCTGGCAACCATCGAGCGCGCCCCGTCCGGACCGGCCGGGGAACGCCGTGAGATCGTCCGGGCCGCCCGTACGGTCCTGGCCCGCGAGGGCTGGACGCGCTGCACCGCCGGGGCCACCGCGGCCGAGGCGGGCGTGCTGACGGACACCGTCGCGCAGCACTTCCCCGACCACGAGCAGCTGCTGCTGGGCGTGCTGCTGGACAGCTCCGCCTCCGTGGCGGCGGCCCTCGCGGCCGTCGCCGACAGCTACCTCGAAGAGATCACCGACCTCGAAGCGGACCTCATCGCCCTCGGCCGGGCCTGGCTCGCGCCGCTGGAGGCCTTCCGCGAGCACTTCGCCATCGTCCGGCACATCAGCGCCGAGGTCACCCGGCTGCCGACCGAGGCCGTCGAGAAGTGGCAGGCGGCGGGTCCCCGGCAGGCCCGTCGCGAACTGGCCCAGCGGCTGCGGCGCCTGGCGGTCCGCGGCCTGCTCGACATCCCCGACGCGGACCAGGCGGCGGAACGGTTCATCCTGCTGGTCCCCTCCACCGTCGTCCAGCGCTCCTTCCTGGGCGCGCTGCCGGTGCCCCAGGAGGAAGCCGACGCGCTGATCGCGGACGGCGTCGCCGACTTCATCCGCCTGTACCACGCCTGACCCCCCGCCCTCCCCTCACGGAAGAGAGAGACAACGCATGCAGCACAGCAACCTGATCGTGGCGCGGATGGACAGCATGTCGAAGGACCAAGTGACCCGTCTCTTCTCCGAGTTCGACAAGACGGACATGCCGGAACGGATGGGCACCCTGCGCCGTCGCCTGTTCATGTACAAGGGCCTCTACTTCCACCTCCAGGACTTCGCCGACGACGACGGCGGCCGACGCATCCAGGAATCCCGTACGGACCCGCGCTTCATGAGGATCAGCCACGACCTGCTGCCCTTCATCCAGCCCTACGACCCGGCCACCTGGCGGACCCCCGCCGACGCCATGGCCACCCGCTTCTACGACTGGTCGGCGTCCGAGTGAGCACCGGCCGGGCCGACACGAGGGGAGGGCCGCACCGGTGGCTCGCCGGGTAGTGATCACGGGGCTCGGGGTGCTGGCGCCGGGAGGAATCGGCACCCGCGATTTCTGGAGCCTGCTCAGTTCGGGGCGCACGGCGACGCGCGGGATCACCCGCTTCGACCCCTCCGGCTTCCGGACCAAGGTGGCCGCCGAGGCCGACTTCGACCCGCTCCTGCACGGGCTGACCCCGCAGGAGGTCCACCGCATGGACCGGGCCGCCCAGTTCGGCGTGGTCGCGGCGCGCGAGGCGCTCGCCGACAGCGGCCTCGACCTCGCCGCGCTCGACCCCCACCGCACCGGGGTCAGCGTCGGCACCGCCGTCGGCGCGATCGGCGGACTCGACCGCGCCTACCGGGTGGCCGGCGACGACGGCCGCCTCGCCCAGGTCGACCACACCCGGGCGCCGGAGCACCTGTACGAACAGTTCGTGCCCAGTTCCTTCGCGGCCGAACTGGCCTGGGCCGCCGCGGCCGAGGGACCGGCCACGGTGGTCTCCACCGGCTGCACCTCCGGGATCGACGCCGTCGCCCACGCGGCCGACCTGATCCGCGAGGGCGTCGCCGACATCATGGTCACCGGAGCCACCGACGCCCCGATCACCCCGCTCATCCTGGCGGCCTTCGACGCGGTCAAGGCCACGACCTCCTACGACGACCGGCCCGAAGCCGCCTCCCGGCCCTTCGACGCCACCCGCAAGGGGTTCGTCCTCGGCGAGGGCGCGGCCGTCTTCGTCCTGGAGGAGCTGGAGAGCGCCCGTCGGCGCGGCGCGCACCTCTACGCCGAGATCGCCGGCCACGCCTCCCGGTCCAGTGCCCACCACATGACCGGGCTGCGCCCCGACGGCCGCGAACTGGCGGAGGCCGTCACGGTGGCGCTCGACGAGGCCCGGCTCTGCCCCTCCGACCTCGACTACGTCAACGCGCACGGCTCCGGCACCCGGCAGAACGACCGCCACGAGACCGCCGCGTACAAGCTGGCCCTCGGCCGGCACGCCTACCGGACCCCGATCAGCTCGGTGAAGTCGATGATCGGGCACTCGCTCGGCTCCATCGGCTCCATGGAGATCGCCGCGTCCGTCCTCGCGATGGAGCACCACGTGGTGCCGCCCACCGCCAACCTGCGCACCCGGGACCCCGAGTGCGACCTCGACTACGTTCCGCTCGTCGCCCGGGATCACCGTACCGATGCCGTCCTGACCGTCGGCAGCGGGTTCGGCGGGTTCCAGAGCGCGATGGTGCTGGCCCGCCCCGACAGGAGGACCGCATGAGCAGGACCCTGGTCACCGGTATCGGAGTGGCCGCCCCCAGCGGGCTCGGGGTGGAGGACTTCTGGGCGGCGACCCGGGTCGGCAAGAACGCCATCGCGCCCGTGACCCGCTTCGACGCCTCCTCCTACCCCGCCCGGCTGGCCGGGGAGATCCACGGCTTCGACCCCGCCGAGCACCTGCCGGGACGCCTCGTCCCGCAGACCGACCGGGTCACCCAGCTCGCCCTCGTCGCCGCAGACTGCGCCTTCGCCGACGCGGGCCTGGCACCGGGGGACATCCACCCCTGCGACATGGGCGTGGTCACCGCGGCCGGTTCCGGGGGCATGGAGTTCGGCGAGCGGGAGCTGCACAACCTCTGGAGCCGCGGCGCCAAACACGTCAGCGCCTACCAGTCCTTCGCCTGGTTCTACGCCGTCAACAGCGGGCAGATCTCCGTCCGCCACGACCTGCGCGGCCCCGCCGGCGTCGTCGTCGGCGAACAGTCGGGCGGGCTCGACGCCCTCGCCCACGCCCGGCGCCAGCTCCGCAAGGGCACCCGGCTGATCGCCGCCGGCGGGTTCGACTCCTCCCTCTGCTCCCTGGGCTGGGCCGCGCACCTGGCCGGCGGACTCGTCTCCACCGTCGCCGAACCCGAGCGCGCCTACCTGCCCTTCGACGAGGCGGCCGCCGGCTACGTACCGGGCGAGGGCGGGGCCCTGCTGATCCTGGAGGACGAGGACGGCGCCCGCGCCCGCGGGGCCCGCACCATCCACGGAGAACTCGCCGGGCACGCCTCCACCCTCGACCCCCGCCCGGGCAGCGGACGCGAGCCCGGTCTGCGCCGGGCCATCGACGCGGCCCTCGCCGACGCGGGTGTCCACCCCGTCGAGGTCGACGTGGTCTTCGCCGACGCCGCCGGCACCCCCCGCCTCGACAGGGAGGAGGCCGAGGCCATCACGGCCGTCTTCGGGCCCCGGGGGGTGCCGGTCACCGCGCCCAAGACGATGACCGGCCGGCTGAACTCCGGTGCGGGGATGGTCGACGTGGCCGCGGCGCTCCTGGCCATGCGCGAGGGGCTCATCCCTCCGACCACCAACGTCACCCTGTCCGCCGCCTACGACATCGACCTGGTCACGGCGTCGCCCCGCACCGCCTCCGTGGAGACCGCGCTGGTCCTCGCCCGCGGCCGCGGCGGCTTCAACTCCGCGGTCGTGCTGCGTTCCGTCGACTGACGGACGCCGCCCACCGGCGTCCGCCCACCCCGCCCCCGTCCGGCCCGGACGGGAGCTCCCCGTACCCCGCGGCCGCGACTGGCCGGCCGCGGAAGACCGATGAAGGGACCCTCCGTGTCCAAGCAGCAGTTCACCTTCGACGACCTCAAGCGCATCCTCCTGGAGGGCGCGGGCGCCGACGAGGGCGTCGACCTCGGCGGCCCCATCCTCGACACCGACTTCGAGTCGCTGGGCTACGAGTCGCTGGCCCTCCTGGAGACGGGCGGGCGGATCGAGCGCGAGTTCGGCATCACCCTCGACGACGACGTCTTCTCCGACCACAGCACCCCCCGTTCGCTCGTCGAGGCCGTCAACGAGAGCCTCCGGGCCCTCGTCAGCGCCTGACGCGGACCGTCCCCAGTACAGCCTGGCCCAAGAGAGGGAGTACGCCCATGGCCATCGAGCAGGACTGCACCGAATCCCAGGTGATCGTGGTCGGCGCGGGCCCTGTCGGTCTGCTGCTCGCCGGGGAACTCCGGCTCGCGGGCGCGGACGTGGTGGTCCTCGACCGGCTCGCCGCGCCGACCACCGAATCCAGGGCCTCCACCCTGCACGCCCGCACCATGGAGATCCTCGACAGCCGGGGTCTCCTGGACGCCCTGGGTGACGTACCGGGCGAGGAGGCCGGCCACTTCGGGGGGATCCCCTTCGGCCTCGGCCTGCCGGGCCCCCACCCCGGGCAGTGGAAGGTCCCGCAGGCCCGGCTGGAGGAACTGCTCGGGCAGTGGGCCGCCGACCTGGGCGCGGACGTGCGGCGCGGCCACGAGCTGACCGGGCTGTCCGACACCGGCGACGGGGTCCTCGCCGAGGTGCGCGGCCCCGACGGCACGGCCCTGGCCTTCCGGGCCGCGTACGCGGTCGGCTGCGACGGCGAGAACAGCGCCGTGCGCCGGCTGGGCGGCTTCGAGTTCCCGGGCACCGACGCCGGGCGCGAGCTGCTGCGGGCCGACGTGACGGGCATCGACGTCCCCGCCCGCCGCTTCGAACGGCTGGAGGGCGGACTCGTCGTCGCGGCCCGCCGCCCCGACGGGGTGACCCGGGTGATGGTGCACGAGTTCGGGGCGCGGCCCCGGGGCTCGGCCCCCTCCTTCGAGGAGGTCGCCGACACCTGGAAGCGCATCACCGGCGAGGACATCGGCGCGGGCACCCCGCTGTGGGTGAACTCCTTCGACGACGCCTCCCGCCAGGCCGCCCGGTACCGCCGGGGCCGGCTCTTCCTCGCGGGGGACGCGGCGCACCAGCAGATGCCCGTCGGCGGCCAGGCCCTCAACCTCGGGCTCCAGGACGCCTTCAACCTGGGCTGGAAGCTGGCCGCCGCGGTCACGGGCCATGGCGGCGAGGCACTCCTCGACAGCTACCACGAGGAACGGCACGCTGTCGGGCGGGCCGTGCAGGGCAACATCAGGACACAGGCGCTGCTGCTGCTGGGCGGACCCGAGGTCGACGCGGTCCGCGAGGTGTTCGCGGAACTGACCGGTCACGAGGACGTCCGCACCCACCTGGCCGGGATGATCTCGGGCCTCGACGTCCGCTACGAGGTCGGCCCGGGCGACGGCCCGCTGCTCGGGCTGCGGCTGCCCCCCGTCGACCTCGTCGGGGAAGAGGGGGCCACCACCACCGCGGAGCTGCTGCGCCAGGGCCAGGGGCTGCTGCTGCTGGCGCCGGGCGAGGAGGCCCTCGGGGCGCGGCTGCGCGCGGCCGCGGGGCCCTGGGCGGGCCGGGTGCGCGTCGCGACGGCCGCGTCCGCCCCGGCGGCGGACGGGCGGGACCTGCCCGGCGGTGTCGCCCTGCTGGTCCGGCCCGACGGGCACGTGGTCTGGTCGGACACCGGGCCGGGCGCCGACGGGACGGACGCGGCCGGGACGGGTGACACCGCCCTGACGGCCGCCCTGGAACGGTGGTTCGGGGCGGAACCGGCGCGGACCCCGCACCGCCCCGCCCGCCGGGACCCGGTCAAGGTCGCGCCGACGGCGGCGCCGGTACGGGAACGGAGCAACGGCATGGAGCGCCTCGCGGGCAGGACGGCCCTGGTCACGGGATCGAGCCGGGGCATGGGCCGGGCGGCCGCGATCCGGCTGGCCGAGGAGGGCGCGCTCGTGGCCGTCCACTACACCAGCGACGGGGAGGCCGCCCGGGAGGTCGTCGCCTCGGTCGAACGCGACGGCGGCCGCGCCTTCGCGGTACGGGCCGAACTCGGGGTCCCCGGGGACGTGGACGGGCTGTTCGCCCTCCTGGAACAGGACCTGCTGGACCGCACCGGCAGCACCGACCTGCACATCCTGGTCAACAACGCCGGGGTGATGGGCGGGGTCGGACCGGACGCGATCACCCCCGACCAGTTCGACCGGATCTTCGCGGTCAACGCGAAGGCCCCGTTCTTCCTGATCCAGCGGGCGCTGCGGAACATGCCCGACGGCGGCCGGATCATCAACATCTCCTCCGGCCTGACCCGGTTCGCCAACCCGGACGAGATCGCCTACGCGATGAGCAAGGGAGCCCTCGAACAGCTCGCCCTGCACTTCGCGAAGGCCCTCGGCCCGCGCGGCATCACCATCAACTCGGTGGCGCCGGGCATCACGCGCAACGGCAACCCGGTCTTCGACGTCCCCGAAGCCGTCGAACAGATGGCGGCGCTGTCCACCTTCAACCGTGTCGGCGAGCCCGATGACGTCGCCGACGTGGTGGCCTTCCTCGCCACCGACGAGGCCCGCTGGATCACCGGCTCCTTCGTCGACGCCACCGGCGGCACCCTGCTCGGCTGAGCCGGACGCCGTCGGCCCGAAGACCGCCGGCGCAACCCCGCGCCGCGCCGGCGACGGGGCGGGCCGCCGGGGATCCCTCCCCGGCGGCCCGCCTCCCCTTTCCCGTGGCGCCCATGGCTCCCGCGGTTCCCGAGTCCTCCGTATCCACCGTCTGGCGAAACGTGAGCATGCAGTACCCGACGAGAACCCCGCCCGTCGGCGAGCGGCCCCGGGCCCGGTCGGCCCTGGTGTCCGTACTCGCCGCGAACATGCTGGTCGACGCATTGGAGGTGTCCGCGACCCTGGTGGCGCTGCCGTCCGTCGGCGCCGACCTCGGACTGTCCGTCCCCCAACTGCAGTGGCTCGTCAGCGGGTTCGCCGCGGGCTTCGGCGGGCTCCTGCTGCTCGGCGGCCGGCTCGTCGAACACCTCGGCCGCCGCCCGGTCTTCCTCGCCGCGCTCCTCGTCTTCGCCGCCGCCTCCCTCGGGGGCGCGCTGACCGACAGCGCGGCCCTGCTGACCGTCACCCGCGTGGTCAAGGGCGGCTGCGTGGCGCTGACCGCCCCCACGGGCCTGGCCATCGTCATGGCGGCCGTCCCCGACGGCCCGGCCCGCCGCCGGGCCGTGTCCCTCTACTCCTTCTTCGGCGCCGCCGGGTTCTGCGCCGGCCTGCTCCTGTCGGGGCTGCTCACCGGCTCCGGCTGGCGCTGGACCTTCGCGTTCCCGGCCCCCGTCGCCCTGCTGCTGTTCGCGGTCGGCCTGGTGCTCGTACCCCGGGACCGGCCCGGTCCCCGCCCGGCCGCCGGGGACCGGTGGCGGGCGGTGACCGCCGCGCTCGCACTGACCGCGACCGTCCTGCTGCTGGTGGACGGACTCAGCGGCCTCGGCGCTCCGGCCGGGCAACGGCACCGCGCGGCCCTCGCGTTCGCGGGGGCACTGGTGTGCGCCACCGTCCTCGTACGGGCCGAACGCACCGCCGCGCGCCCGCTCCTGCGGACCGCGCTGCTGCGGCACGCGCCGCTGCTGCGCTCCGCGCTGGGGGCGGCCGCGCTCAACGGCTCGTACGTGGGCTTCCTGCTCATCGCCACCCTCCACCTGAGGGAGGCCGGCTGGAGCCCCTGGCAGACCGCGGTGGCCTTCCTTCCGGCCGCCGCACCGCTCGCGCTGAGCGCCCTGCACTCGGCGCGGATCGCCACCCGGCTGGGCCCGGCCCGCGCCGTCGCGGCGGGCGCGGCCGCCGCACCGCTCGGCTACGCCCTCTACCCGCACACCGGCGGGGGGCCGGTGCACCACACCGACCTGCTGCCCGCGACCGCCTGCGTGGGCGTCGCGTTCGTGCTCGCCTTCACCGCCCTGCACCTCCAGGCCACCGCTTCGCTCCCGCCCGGACTCCAGGCGGCGGGGGGCGGGCTCTACCAGACCTGCGTACAGCTCGGGGCGGCCCTGACCGTGGCCCTGACGTCCGCGCTGTACGCGGCCGGCCGGGGCTCCGCACTCTGGCTGGTCACCCTCGTCGGCCTGGCCGGCGCGGGCGTCGCCCTCGGTGGGCTGGCGCCCGCGCGCGGCCGTCACCCTCCCGTGCCGGGATCCCCTCGTCTTCCCGACCCGGCACTCCCGACCACGGACGGACGGGGACACCCGTCCGTCCCGACCCGGAAAGCACTATGAACACACTCCACATGTCACAGACATACGAGACAGACAACGGCCTGGTCCACATGACCCGGCCCGACATGGCGATCCTGTCCACGGCCGGGCTGCGCGAGCGCACCCGGATCCTGGAGCAGTACGTCCGTGAGGAACTCGGCCGCATCCTCGGGATCGAGCCGCACCTCGTCGACACCACGGGCCGCCCCATGGGCTGCCTCGGGATCGGCTCGATCTCCGGTATAGAGCTCCAGTACCGGATGGAGGCCACCCTCGGCGTCGACGTGAACCTCCAGCGGCTGCTGCTGGCCAACAGCGCGCAGGAACTCATCGACTGCCTCGCCGGCCAGCTCGGCCCCGAGGCCCACCTGCACGGGGCTGCGGTGACGGCATGACGACGACGACCCTTCTGCCGGCCGCGAACCCGGTGGTGAACCACCGCGACCTCGCGCGCCCCGAGTTCACCCTGTCCGCCGACCGGGTCGACCTGTGGCTGATCCGCCGCCCCACCGGGGCGGACGCCGAAGCCCTGGCACTCGACGACCTGGACGCGTCGGAGCGCAAGCGCACCGACTCCTTCATCCGCAGGTCGGACGGCCTGCTCTACGCCGCCGCGCACGTCGCGGTGCGCCGCCTGCTCGGGCGGTACACGGCCATCGCGCCCCCGGACGTCCGCTTCATGCGCGAGCCGTGCCCCGGGTGCGGAGAGCCGCACGGACGCCCCGCCCTGTCGCCCCCGCCGCCGCCCCTTCACTACTCCCTCTCGCACAGCGGGGGAGTGGCCATGGTCGGTGTCGCCACCGTGCCGCTGGGCGTCGACGTGGAGAAGCTGCCCGGCGCGGAGACGGTCGACATCTGCTCCAGGGCACTGCACCCGGACGAGCAGCTGGAGATCGCGGAGGCGGCGTCCGGCGAGGAGCGGCGGCACCTGTTCGGCCAGATCTGGACCCGGAAGGAAGCATTCCTCAAGGGCATCGGGACAGGGTTGAGCCGTTCGCCCGCCGAGGACTACCTCGGCACCGACCAGGACCGTCACCCCGACGGCTGGACCATGGTCGGCGTCCCCGCCGACACCACCCACGCCGCGGCGGTCGCCGTGACCGGGCCGGTCCCCGCGGTGGTCGACGTCCGGTGGGTGCCCGACCACTGGCTCTCCGCCGACCACGCGGTCTGCGGGGCCACCGCCCCCGGACCGCTCCCCGCGGTCCTCGCCAGCCGACCGCAGATAGGGACGTGACCGGATGACCCGCACCGCCTTCGTCTTCCCGGGACAGGGATCCGCCCACGCCGGTCCGGCAGCGGAGCTGCTCGCCCTGCGGCCGGACCTCGCCGCCACGTACTACCGCACCGCCGACGACATCCTCGGCATCCCGCTCTCGCAACTCCTGCGGGACGGCTCCGCCCGGGCGTTCGAGGATCCGGCGGTGGCCCAGCCGGCCGTCTTCCTGACGAGCCTGGCCGTACTGGAGGTGCTGCGCGGCGAGGGCGTGGAGCCGGACGCGGTCGTCGGGCACAGCCTCGGCGAGTACGCGGCGCTGGTGGCGGCGGGCGTCCTGGAGTGGACCGAGGCGCTGTGGCTCGTCCGGCTGCGCAGCGAACTCGTCGCCACGGTCGGGGACCGCATCGGCAGCTCCACGGTCGCCGTCAGCGGTCCGGGCCGCGCGGACCTGGCGCGACTGTGCGCCGAGGCCCGCGCGGCCACCTCCCGCGTGGTGGAGGTGGCCGGGGACAACGGACCCCGCCAGACCGTGGTCTCCGGGGAGGCGCAGGCGGTGGCCCACGTCGCGGAGGCGGCCGGCGCGGCCGGGGCCCGGGTGACCTGGCTGCGCACGGGCGGCCCCTTCCACTCCAGCCTGCTGCGCGAGGCCGAGGCGGAGTTCACCGAGACGCTGATCGCCACGGAGTTCCGCGATCCGGCCGTGCCGCTCGTCTCCGGTGTCACCGGCGGATGGGTGGCCACCGCCACCGAGGCCGTCGTCGCCCTGCGCAGCCAGCTCACCACCCCGGTGCGCTGGACCCAGGCCGTCGGGACGCTCGCTGCCTCGGGCACCCACCGGTTCGTGGAGGTGGGCCCCGGACAGGTGCTCGGCGGGCTGGTCCGCCGCATCCTGCCCGAGGCCCGGATCCACGCCACGCACACCGCCGAGGGCCTGGCCGGGACGCTCGCCGCCCTCGCCCCCACCCCCGTCTGAGGGCCGTGGCCCCGGGCGGGGCCGCGGCCGCAGTCACGCAGACCCGCCGCGGCGGCCGCGACGGGAGGTCACGACCCGAGGAGCAGTCCGTGGACACCCATCAGCAGGGCCAACTCGTGCGTCTGGTGCGGGGACGGCCCGACACCGAGCAACTGGCGGCGCTGACCGCCGCGGTCCTGGCCCGGGCGGCTGCCTACGAGGGCCAGCACGGCGGCACCGCCGGCGGCGGGCCCGCGCTGGCGCGCCGGTGCCCCTCGGCGCGGACGCGCCCCTTCGCCGGCTCGCACGGCCGGCGTGACGAACCGTCGGGGGCGGCCTGAGCCGGGCGGCCTGAGCCGGGCGGCCTGAGCCGGCCCCGCCCGGCCCGGCCCCCCGCACGGCCCTGCCCCCGGCACGCCCGGACCCGTACGCCCGGACCCGTACGGCCCGGACCCGTACCGATCGCGGCTCCCCCGCCGCACCCGACCACGCCGTCCCTGCCCCGCCCCCGTACCGCCCCGGCCTCCCGCCCGGGCGGTACGGGGGCGGGGCACCGTCGTGACCACCATCCGGCCGAGAGGGCCGGGAAAGGGATACACCATGAACGTCCACAAGGGACTGATCCTCGACGAGACCGCCAAGTTCCACCTGGACGCGCAGGACGAGCGTCCCTTCGTCCCGGGCACGACCGAGATCTGGCCGGCCGGGGCCGTACTGGACGAGCGGGACCGTACGGCGCTGGTCGAGGCGGCGCTGGAGATGCGGATCGCCGCCGGACCCAGTTCGCGGCGGTTCGAGTCGCGCTTCGCCCGCAAGCTGGGGCGGCGCAAGGCGCACCTGACCAACTCCGGTTCCTCGGCGAACCTGCTGGCCATGACCGCCTTCACCTCGCACCTGCTGGAGGACCGGCGGCTGCGGCGCGGCGACGAGGTGATCACGGTGGCCGCCGGCTTCCCGACGACCGTCAACCCGATCATCCAGAACGGGCTCGTCCCGGTCTTCGTCGACGTCGAGCTCGGCACGTACAACACCACGGCCGAACGGGTGGCCCGGGCCATCGGACCCAAGACCCGCGCCATCATGATCGCCCACGCCCTCGGCAACCCCTTCGAGGTCGCGGAGATCGCGCAACTCGCCCAGGAACACGACCTGTTCCTCATCGAGGACAACTGCGACGCCGTCGGCTCCACCTACGACGGACAGCTGACGGGCACCTTCGGCGACATCACCACCGTGAGCTTCTACCCGGCGCACCACCTCACGATGGGCGAGGGCGGCTGCGTGCTGACCTCGAACCTGGCCCTCGCGCGGATCGTGGAGTCCCTGCGCGACTGGGGCCGGGACTGCTGGTGCGAGCCGGGCGAGACCAACAAGTGCCTCAAGCGCTTCGACTACCAGATGGGCACCCTCCCGGAGGGGTACGACCACAAGTACATCTTCTCCCACGTGGGGTACAACCTGAAGGCCACCGACATCCAGGCGGCCCTCGGCCTGACCCAGCTCGACAAGCTGGACGACTTCTGCGACGCCCGGCGCCGCAACTGGCGACGGCTGCGCGACGGCCTCGACGGCCTGCCGTACCTGATCCTGCCGGAGGCCACCCCGCGCAGCGACCCGAGCTGGTTCGGGTTCGCGCTCACCGTGGACCCGGAGGCGCCCTACACCCGGGCCGCCCTCGTGGACTTCCTGGAGGGGCGGAAGATCGGCACCCGGCGGCTGTTCGCGGGCAACCTCACCCGCCACCCCGCCTACATCGGTGAGCCCCACCGCATCGTCGGCGACCTCACCAACAGCGACATCATCACCGACCAGACCTTCTGGATCGGCGTGTACCCGGCCCTGACCGACGAGATGCTCGACTACGTCATCGCCTCCGTCAAGGAGTTCGTCGGCGGCCGGTCCTGACCGCCGACACCGCCGTGGTCCCGCGCCGAGCCGCCCGCATCCCGCCCGAGACGTCCTTCACCAGGAGCGGACCTTGCCCACGCAACCCGACGACATCGCGGACCTGCGCGCCCAGGTGGGGCTCATGCGCGACCGCATCGAGCTACGGGAACTCTTCGACCGCTACGTCCTCGCCCTCGACGCGCTCGGCGGAGCCGGCCACGACGAGGCCGCCTTCGCCGACCTCTGCACCGAGGACGCCACCTTCCTCTTCCCCATCGGCCGCTGCCGGGGCGTCGAGGGCTTCACCGCCTTCCAGCGGGAGGCCAGGACGCGCTGGGCGCGGACCCATCACCTCAGCACCAACCACTCCGTCACCCTCGACGGGGACGGGGCCGCGCTGCGCGTCCACCTGATCGCCACCCACGTCCACCACGCGGATCCGGAGTCCTCCCGGCCGTTCGAAGTGGGCGGCTACTACGACGCCCGGGCCGTGCGGACCGCGGACGGCTGGCGGCTGAGCGAGGTCGCCTTCCACGTCGTGTGGTCCTCCGGCGACCCCCTGCCCGAGTTCGCCGGGGCCCGGGGGTGAGCGCCCGGTGAACGCCGTCCGCATCGCCGGATACCTCGTCCCCGCGTACGCGCCCGCCCGCGAGCGGGGCCTGCCGCACGAGGGCTCCGGGCCCGCCGCGGCCGGCCCCCGGCCCCCGGCGTCCGGGCCGGCCGGTGCCCACCCGCAGGGCCGGGACTCCGCGCAGGCCCGTGTTCCGGGCCGGCCGTCCGCCGGCCGCCTCCCGTCCGTCGCGCTGACGACGCTGCTGCGCCGCCGGGCGGCCTGGGGGATCGCCCTGGCCCGGTCCCGGGCCGCGCGCCGCTGACCTTCCGACCCCCGATCCGCCAGGAGAACCCGAATGGCCACCTCGCCTCAGCCCGGCACGCCCGGGGTGCGGGCCCTCACCCTCGACGCGGGCGGGATCCCGCTGTCGGGGCTGCTCGCCCTGCCGGCGCAGCCCGTGCCCCGGGCCGTCGTGGTGGCCCTGCACGGCGCCGGCATGAGCGCCGGTTACTTCGACAGCCGGGCCCGCCCCGGGCTCTCGCTGCTCGAACTCGGCGCCTCCCTGGGCTACACCGTCCTCTCCCTGGACCGGCCCGGCTACGGGGCGTCGGCGGCGGCACTGCCCGAGGGGCAGGAGCTCGCCGGGCAGACCGAGACCCTCCTCGCGGCCCTGGAGGACTTCGCCCGCGGCCACGAACTCGGAGCGGGCTACTTCCTCGTGGCCCACTCCAACGGCGGCCGGCTCGCCCTGTCCGCCGCGGGCGCCGGGGGCGGTTTCGCGCCGCTCGGCGTGGACCTGTGCGGGCTCGGCCGGCGCTTCGCCGTGGAGCTCGGGGAGCTGCCCGGGGCGGCGGACCTGAGGGGTCAGTGGCGCCGCCACTGGGGGGCGTTGCGCTTCTACCCCCCGGACGCCTTCCGGCAGGGCGCGGAACTGATCCGTCCGGTGCCGGTCCTGGAGGCCCGGGAGACCATGCGCTGGCCGGACATGTATCCCGCCGTCGCGGCCCGGGTGGGGGTCCCCGTCCGCTTCACCTTCGCGGAACAGGAGCTGTGGTGGAGGACCGACGGCGCGGCTCTGGAGGAACTCCTGAGTCCGCTGCCTCGGGCCGCGGAGGCCGTCCGCCAGCCCGATTCCGGCCATAACATCAGTCTCGGCTGGGCCGCCCGCACCTACCACCTGCGGGTCCTCGCCTTCCTGGAGGAGCGCCTGCTCGCCGGCGACGCGGCCCTCGCCGCCCCCGTGGCGACGCCCTGACCGATACCTGAACAAGGTTGACGCGGATCTGACATAAAGCCCGTTGACCCGTGGATCGGCATCAATGAGGCTTTTCGTGAGCATCCCGAGACGTGTAACGAATCCGTCATACCGGGGCACGTCACCTCGTTCTGCCTGCACTCGCTTTGATTCATAAGATTCATCCCGAAAAGGAACACACATGAGTGACGTGAAGGACCTGGTCCAGGTCGCCGGCATCATCGACGCCGAAGAGGCCGCGCTGCTGGCCGAGGAGGGCGTCGACTGGTTCGGCTTCCCGCTCCGCCTCCCGTCGGGCAAGGACGACATCTCCGAGGCCGCGGCCACGGAGATCATCGCCGGCCTGACCGCCCCTCAGGAGGGCGTCCTCATCAGCTACATGACGGATGCCGACGAGATCAGCGCGTTCACCACCCAGCTCGGGGTCAAGGCCGTCCAGCTCCACGGCGACGTCGAGCCGGAGCAGCTGCGCAAGCTCAAGGCCAACCGCCCCGACCTCTACGTGCTCAAGAGCCTGGTCGTGAAGGAGGACAACGCCGAGGAGCTGCTGCAGCTCGTCGACGAGGTCGCGGACGTGGTGGACATGTTCATCACCGACACCTTCAACCCGGCCACCGGTGCCAAGGGCGCCACCGGCCTCACCCACGACTGGAACGTCAGCGCCGAGCTCGTGCGCCGTTCGCCCAAGCCCCTGATGATGGCCGGCGGCCTGAGCCCGGAGAACGTCGCGGACGCGATCCGCTTCGTCAAGCCCGCCGCCGTCGACGCCCACAGCCTCCTTGAGGGCAGCGACCGCCGCAAGGACCGCGCCAAGGTCGCGAAGTTCGTGGCCGAGTCGCGCCGCGCGTTCGCCGAGATCGCGGGCTCCTGACCGCGGTACCCACCATGCGGTTGCGGCCGCCCGGGGCCTCCTGGCCCCGGGCCCGGCCGCAGCCCGTCTCCACCGACCGACGAGAAGCAGGTTCTCATGGCGACCGGCCACCACAACGTCCACCCGCTGCCGCAGACCAACCAGCTCCGGGCCATGCACACGATCATCCGCGATCGCGACGCGTCGCGTGCGGACTTCGTGTTCTACTCCCGGCGCATCATCCGGCTCCTGCTCGAATCGGCCCTCGACCAGCTGCCGTTCGACAAGCAGAAGGTCGTCACGCCGGTCGGCGAGACCTACGAAGGGCTCACCTTCGGCCCCAAGCTGTGCGCCGTGCCCGTGATCCGGGCCGGTGACTCCATGGTGGACGAACTGCGCGAGGTCGTGCCGAACATCCCCGTCGGCAAGGTCCTCATCCAGCGGGACAAGACCACCAAGCTCCCGCACCTCCTCTACCAGCACCTGCCGGCCGACATCGCGGACCGGCACGTCCTGCTCCTGGAGCCGATGCTCGCCACGGGCGGCAGCGCCAACGCCGCCATCGGCGTGCTCCTCGAAGCGGGCGTCCGCGAGGAGCACATCGTCTTCGTCAACTTCCTCGCCGCCCCCGAGGGCATCGCCGCTGTCCACCGCGAGCACCCGGCCGTCAAGATCGTCACCTCCTCGGTCGAGGAACGCCTCAACGAGCACGCGTTCATGATCCCGGGCATCGGCGACTTCGGTGACCGCTTCTTCGGTACGACCGACTCGGGCGCCGCCCGATGAAGAGCTCCCGCACCCTGGCGGACTCCGCGCTCACGGCGCTGGCGCCCGCGATCTGGGGTTCGACCTACCTGGTCACCACGGAACTGCTGCCCGAGGGGCGCCCCCTGCTGGCGGCGGTGCTCCGCGCCCTGCCCGCCGGCCTGATCCTGGTGCTCTTCGGCCGGACGCTGCCCAAGGGAATCTGGTGGTGGCGGGCCCTGGTCCTGGGCGTCCTCAACATCGGCGCCTTCTTCTACCTGCTCTTCGTCGCCGCCTACCACCTGCCGGGTGGTGTCGCCGCGCTGGTGATGTCCATCCAGCCGATGATCGTGCTGCTGCTCGGCGCCGTCCTGCTGAAGGAGAAGATCAAGCGGATCCACCTGGCGGCCTGTGCGCTCGGCGCGGCCGGTGTGGCGCTGCTCGTCCTCCAGCCGAACGCCGGGCTGAACGCCACCGGTGTCATCGCCGGCCTGCTGGGCGCGCTCAGCATGGCCTCCGGCATCGTGCTGACCAAGCGCTGGGGACGCCCCGAGGGCGTCGGCCTGCTCCCCTTCACGGGCTGGCAGCTGACCGTCGGCGGTCTGGTCCTGCTCCCGATCGCGCTGATCGGCGAGGGCCTGCCCGACGCGATCACCGGCAAGAACATCTGGGGCTTCCTCTACCTCGGCATCATCGGGGCCCTGTTCGCCTACGCGATCTGGTTCCGCGGCGTGCAGCGCCTGCCCGCCCTGGCCGTCTCGTTCCTGAGCTTCGCCTCCCCCCTGGCGGCCACCCTGCTCGGCTACTTCGTCCTCGACCAGTCGCTCTCGCCGCTCCAGATCGTCGGGGCGCTGATCGTCGTCGGCGCGGTGTTCCTGGCCCAGCCGCGGCCCGGCCGCAAGAAGCCGGAGCCGGAGCCCGAGCCCGGGGCGGCCCGCCCGACCCCGCGGGAATCCGTCGAGGCCTAACGCCCCGACGGCCTCCCGCCCGAGACTCCCCGCCGCCGGGCCCCTTCCCCCCGGGCGCGGGCGGGGAGCGGTGGTGGCACACCGCGGTCTCCCCCGTCCGCGGTGTGCCGCCCACCCCCCCCACACACAAGAGACCAGAACGCGCACCACTCCGTGAGAGGACCGAGACCGTGCCCCACGTCCACGTCAGGCACTACCCGAGGAACTTCACGGACGAGCAGCTCAGGGCCATCGACGAAGCGGTCACCGCCGCTGTGACGAGCACCTTCGCCACCGGGGAGGACACCGTCTCGATCTCCCTTGAGCCGGTCACACCGGAGGACTGGGAGAGCCAGGTCCTCGCCGAGATAGCGGCCCACCGGGACGAGCTGATCAAAGCGCCCGGCTACTGGAACGAGAGTTGAGAGAGCCCCGATGAGCGCAAGCAACGGCATCCCCGTCGTCTACACCGAGGAGGTCCGCGAGGCCCTCCACGAGGGCGCGGCCGTCGTCGCCCTGGAGAGCAACGTCATCACGCACGGTCTGCCCTACCCGGACAACGCGGCCACCGCCCGCAAGGTGGAGGACGCCGTACGGGCCGGTGGCGCGGTGCCCGCGACGATCTGCATCGAGGCCGGTGAGATCCGGGTCGGCATGAGCGACTCCGACATCGAGCGCTTCGCCTCCCTGCCCGGCATCCCCAAGGTGTCCAGCCGGGACCTGCCGGTCGTACTGGCGCAGGGCGGCCTCGGTGCCACCACCGTGGCCACCTCCGTCGTCGCCGCCGAGCTCGCGGGGATCCCGTTCTTCTCGTCCGCCGGCATCGGCGGCGTGCACCGGGGCGCCCAGGAGACCTGGGACGTGTCCTCGGACCTCATCCAGTTCACCCGCTCCAAGGTCGCCGTCGTCTGCGCGGGCGCGAAGATGATCCTCGACCTCGGTCTGACCCTGGAGTACCTGGAGACGCAGTGCGTCCCCGTCGTCGCGTACCGCTCGGACGACTTCCCCGCCTTCTACTGCCGTACGAGCGGCCACAAGGCGCCCCACCGCCTGGACGACGAGCAGGTCATCGCCCGCGCCGTCGAGGCCCACTGGGCCCTCGGCAACAACAGCTCCTTCCTGATCACCACCCCGGTCAGGGAGGAGGACGCCATCGACTCCACCGAGGTGGACACGGCCATCCGCGCCGCGGTCGCCGAGGCCACCCGTGACGGGGTGTCGGGCCAGGCCATCACCAAGTACCTGATGCGCGCCGTCGACGCGGCGACCGAGGGCCGTTCGGCCAAGGCCAACATGGCCGTCCTCGCCTCCTGCGCCGAGGCGGCCGGCCGGCTGGCCGTCGCCCACTCCCGCCACCTCGCCGAACTCGCGGGCCGCTGATCCGTCCCGCCCACAGGCGTTGTCCGTACCACCACCGCACCACGCGTTGACCTCAGTCTGGAGAGACACATGTCCGAGAAGCTGTTCGAGCCGGTCACCCTGGGGAAGCTGGCCCTGAGCAACCGAGTGGTCATGGCGCCCATGTCCCGCAACCGGGCGACCGCCGAGGGCCTGGCCACCGACCTGATGGCCACCTACTACGGCCAGCGGGCCGGCGCCGGCCTGATCATCACCGAGGGGGCGCAGCCCAGCGCCGTGGGCCAGGGCTTCGGCAACAGCCCCGGTCTGCACACCCAGGAGCAGGCCGAGTCCTGGAAGCCCGTCACCGAGGCCGTGCACGCCGCCGGCGGCAAGATCGTGGTGCAGCTCATGCACGCCGGCCGCATCGGCCACCCCTCGCTGTACCCGAGCGGCCACCAGTCGGTCGCCCCGTCCGCCGTCGCCGCGGCCGGCCAGGCCTACGGCCCCGAGGGTCCGCTGGACTACCCGGAGCCGCGCGCCCTGACGGTCGAGGAGATCGCCGAGGTCGTCAAGGAGCACGCGGACGCCGCCGAGCTCGCCATCGAGGCCGGCTTCGACGGTGTCGAGGTCCACGCGGGCAACGGCTTCCTGCTCCACCAGTTCCTGGCGGAGAACAGCAACCAGCGCACCGACCAGTACGGCGGCTCGGTCGAGAACCGCGTCCGCTTCGCGATCGAGGTGATCGAGGCGGTCTCCGAGCGCATCGGCGCCGACCGCGTCGGCGTGCGCATCTCGCCGTCGAACCCGTACAACGACATCGTCGAGGGCGACACCCACGCCCTTTACGAGGCGCTCGTCGCGGCCCTCCCGCCGGTGGCCTTCCTGCACATCCTGGAGGGCGGCAACCGCGACCACATCGCCGCCCTGCGCGCGCAGTGGACCGGCACGATCATCCTGTGCCCGCACCCGGAGAACGGCGTCCCGGTCTCGGCCGAGATCGCCACCGAGGCGCTGGAGACCGGTGTCGCCTGCGCGGTCGCCTTCGGCTCGGCCTTCCTCGCCAACCCGGACCTGACCGAGCGCATCCGCACCGGCGCCGCGCTGGCCGAGGCCGACCAGAGCAAGTTCTACGGCGGCGACCACACCGGTTACACCGACTACCCGACGCTCGCCGAGGCCGGCGCGGCGTGAGCGAGACCGGGCAGATGCTGCTGTTCTCGGGGCGCGCACACCCCGAGCTGGCCGAGGCGATCGCCGCCGAGCTGGGCACGACGCTGGTCCCGACGAAGGCGATCGACTTCGCCAACGGCGAGATCTACATCCGCTACCACGCCTCCGTGCGCGGCGCGGACTGCTTCGTGGTCCAGAGCCACACGGCGCCGATCAACAAGTCGATCATGGAACAGCTGATCATGATCGACGCGCTGAAGCGGGCCTCGGCCCGCAGCATCACCGTGATCCTGCCGTTCTACGGGTACGCCCGCCAGGACCGCAAGCACAGCGGGCGGGAACCCATCTCGGCCCGCCTGGTGGCGGACCTGCTCAAGACGGCCGGCGCGGACCGGATCCTCACGGTGGACCTGCACGCCGACCAGATCCAGGGGTTCTTCGACGGCCCCGTGGACCACCTCTTCGCCATGCCGGTCCTCGCGGACTACATCGGCTCCAAGGTGGACCGCGAGGACCTGACCGTGGTCTCGCCCGACGCCGGCCGCGTGCGCGTGGCGGACGGCTGGTGCGACCGGCTGGGCGCACCGCTCGCGATCGTCCACAAGAGGCGCGACAAGGACGTGGCCCACCAGGTCACGGCCCACGAGGTGGTCGGCGACGTACGCGACCGCGTGTGCGTACTGGTCGACGACATGATCGACACCGGCGGCACCATCTGCGCCGCGGCCGACGCCCTCTTCGCCCAGGGGGCGAAGGACGTCATCGTGGCGGCCACGCACGGGGTGCTCTCCGGCCCCGCCGCGGACCGGCTGAAGAACTCCCGCGTCAGCGAGTTCGTCTTCACGGACACCCTGCCGGTGCCCGGGGCGCTCGGACTGGACAAGGTCACCGTCCTGTCCATCGCCCCGCTCATCGCCGGAGCCTCTCGCGAGGTCTTCGAGAACGGATCAGTGACCCGGCTCCTCCAGAGCCGGTGAACGCCCGGACGGACGGGCCGACGGGGGCCCGTCCGTCCGTTGGGGGAGGGCGGCCGCACGCACCGCGCCGTTCCGGTCATCCCGGGTGGTGAGGCTCCGGCCTCGCGCCCTCGTTCTTCGGTTTTCCCGGCCGGACAGTGTTCCGGCCTCCGACGCCCACCGTGCCGCGGCTTCCGCCTCCCGGCGGAACCGCTCTCCACGCGCGGGTGAGGTGTCGCATCGCGGGCTCACCGACACACCGGGGCCCGGTGCGGGGGCGTTTCGTACGCGCCCGTTGCTCCACAACGGAACGTAAGGAAGCGGGAAATGACTCTTCAGGAGACCAGCGTGCTCGAGCCCACCCTGCGCGGCACCACCACGTTGCCCGACCTGCTGGCGAAGCGGGTCGCGGAGCACCCCGAGGCGACCGCCGTCGCCTACCGGGACGAGAAGCTCACCTACCGTGAGCTGGCGTCCAGAAGCTCCGCCCTCGCCGAGTACCTCAGACACCTCGGGGTCTCGACGGACGACTGCGTCGGCCTCTTCGTCGAGCCGTCCATCGACCTGATGGTCGGCGCCTGGGGCATCCTGTCCGCCGGCGCCGCCTACCTGCCGCTGTCCCCGGAGTACCCCGAGGACCGGCTGCGCTACATGATCGAGAACAGCCAGGCGAAGATCATCCTGGCGCAGCAGCGCCTGGTCTCCCGCCTGCGCGAACTGGCCCCGCAGGACGTCACGGTCGTCACCCTGCGCGAGTCCGAGGCGTTCGTCCTGCCCGAGGGCCGGGTGGCCCCGGCCATCGAGGGCGCCCGCCCCGACAGCCTCGCCTACGTCATCTACACCTCCGGCAGCACGGGCAAGCCGAAGGGCGTGATGATCGAGCACCACAGCATCGTCAGCCAGCTCGGCTGGCTGCGCGAGACCTACGGCATCGACCGCAGCAAGACCATCCTGCAGAAGACCCCGATGAGCTTCGACGCCGCCCAGTGGGAGATCCTCTCCCCGGCCAACGGCGCCACCGTCGTCATGGGCGCCCCCGGCGTCTACGCCGACCCCGAGGGCCTCATCGAGACCATCGTCAAGTACGGCGTGACCACCCTGCAGTGCGTCCCCACCCTGCTCCAGGGCCTGCTCGACACCGAGAAGTTCCCCGAGTGCACCTCCCTGCAGCAGATCTTCAGCGGCGGCGAGGCCCTCTCGCGCCTCCTGGCGATCCAGACCACGCAGGAGATGCCCGGCCGCGCCCTGATCAACGTCTACGGGCCGACCGAGTGCACCATCAACTCCTCCTCGTACGCGGTCGACCCCGCCGAGCTGGACGAGGCACCGCAGTCCATCTCCATCGGCGCCCCGGTGGCCGACACCGAGTACCACATCCTCGGCAAGGAGAACCTCAAGCCCGTCGGCATCGGGGAGATCGGCGAGCTGTACATCGGCGGCGGCCAACTGGCGCGCGGCTACCTGCACCGCCCCGACCTGACCGCCGAGCGCTTCCTGGAGATCGAGCTCACCGAGGGCGCCGGACCCACCCGCCTGTACAAGACGGGTGACCTGGGCCAGTGGAACCCGGACGGCACCGTGCAGTTCGCCGGCCGCGCCGACAACCAGGTCAAGCTGCGCGGCTACCGCGTCGAGCTGGACGAGATATCCCTGGCGATCGAGAACCACGACTGGGTGCGCAACGCCGCCGTCATCGTCAAGAACGACGGCCGCACCGGCTTCCAGAACCTCATCGCCTGCGTCGAGCTGAGCGAGAAGGAAGCCGCCCTGATGGACCAGGGCAACCACGGCTCCCACCACGCCTCGAAGAAGAGCAAGCTCCAGGTCAAGGCGCAGCTGTCCAACCCGGGCCTGCGCGACGACGCCGACCTCGCCGGCCGCACCGCCTACGACCTGCCGGGTGCCGAGCCGACCCCCGAGCAGCGCAGCCGCGTCTTCGCCCGCAAGACGTACCGCTTCTACGAGGGCGGCGCGGTCACCGAGGCCGACCTGCTGGCGCTCCTCGGCGGACAGGTCCCCGCGGCCTACTCGCGCAAGGCCGCCGACCTGGCGCCCGCCGAACTGGGCCAGATCCTGCGCTGGTTCGGCCAGTACCTCAGCGAGGAGCGGCTGCTGCCCAAGTACGGCTACGCCTCCCCGGGCGCGCTGTACGCGACGCAGCTGTACTTCGAGCTGGAGGGCGTCGGCGGGCTGAAGCCGGGCTACTACTACTACCAGCCGCAGCGCCACCAGCTGGTCCTGATCAGCGAGAAGGCCGCCACCGGCAAGCCCACCGCCCACGTCCACTTCATCGGCAAGCGCGGCGGCATCGAGCCGGTCTACAAGAACAACATCCAGGAGGTCCTGGAGATCGAGACCGGCCACATCGTCGGCCTCTTCGAGCAGGTGCTGCCGTCCTACGGCCTCGACATCCGCGACCTGGCGTACGAGCCGGCCGTCCGCGACCTGCTGGACGTGCCCGAGGAGGACTTCTACCTGGGCACCTTCGAGCTGGTCCCGCACGCGGGCCGGCGCGAGGACCACGCCGAGGTCTACGTCCAGACGCACGGCAGCAAGGTCGCGACCCTCCCCGAGGGCCAGTACCGCTACGCGGACGGCAAGCTCACCCGCTTCTCGGACGACATCGTCCTCAAGAAGCAGGTCATCGCGATCAACCAGTCGGTGTACCAGGCCGCCAGCTTCGGCATCTCGGTGATCAGCCGCGCCCCCGAGGAGTGGATGCACTACGTCACCCTCGGCAAGAAGCTGCAGCACCTGATGATGAACGGCCTCGGCCTGGGCTTCATGTCGTCGGGCTACAGCTCGAAGACCGGCAACCCGCTGCCGGCCTCGCGCCGGATCGACTCCGTCCTGCACGCCAACGGCGTCGAGAGCGGTCCGTCGTACTTCTTCGTCGGCGGCCGGGTCAGCGACGAGCAGCTCGGCCACGAGGGCATGCGCGAGGACAGCGTCCACATGCGCGGCCCGGCGGAGCTGATCCGTGACGACCTCGTCAGCTTCCTGCCGGACTACATGATCCCGAACCGGGTCGTGGTGTTCGAGCGGCTGCCGCTGTCCGCCAACGGCAAGATCGACGCGAAGGCGCTCGCCGTCTCCGACCAGGTCAACGCCGAGCTCGTGGAGCGTCCCTTCGTCGCCCCGCGCACCGAGACCGAGAAGGAGATCGCGGAGGTCTGGGCCAAGTCCCTGCGCCGCGAGAGCGTCTCGGTCCAGGACGACTTCTTCGAGTCGGGCGGCAACTCGCTGATCGCCGTCGGTCTGATCCGCGAGCTCAACTCGCGCCTGGGCGTCTCCCTGCCGCTGCAGTCCGTCCTGGAGTCCCCCACGGTCGAGAAGCTCTCCCGCCGCCTTGAGCGCGAGGTCGCGCAGGAGTCCTCCCGCCTGGTGCGCCTGCACGCCGAGACCGGCAAGGACCGCCCGGTGCTGTGCTGGCCGGGCCTGGGCGGCTACCCGATGAACCTGCGCACCCTGGCCGGCGAGATCGGCCTCGGCCGCTCGTTCTACGGCATCCAGGCGCACGGGATCAACGAGGGCGAGGCCCCGTACGCGACCATCACGGAGATGGCCAAGGCCGACATCGAGGCCATCAAGGAGCTCCAGCCGAAGGGCCCCTACACCCTGTGGGGCTACTCCTTCGGCGCCCGCGTCGCCTTCGAGACCGCCTACCAGCTGGAGCAGGCGGGCGAGAAGGTCGACAACCTCTTCCTGATCGCCCCGGGCTCGCCGACCGTGCGCGCCGAGAACGGCAAGGTGTACGGCCGTGAGGCGTCCTTCGCCAACCGCGCCTACACGACCATCCTCTTCTCGGTGTTCACCGGCACCATTTCGGGACCGGACCTGGAAAGGTGCCTGGAATCCGCCACGGACGAGGAGTCCTTCGCCGGGTTCATCAGCGAGCTGAAGGGAATCGACGTCGACCTGGCGAAGCGGATCATCTCGGTCGTGGGTCAGACCTACGAATTCGAGTACTCGTTCCGTGAGCTGGCCGAGCGCACGCTCGACGCGCCGGTGACCATTTTCAAGGCCCGCGGCGACGACTACTCGTTCATCGAGAACAGCAACGGCTATTCCGCCGAGCCGCCGACGGTCATCGACCTCGACGCCGACCACTACAGCCTGCTCCGCACCCCGGACATCGGCGAGCTGGTCAAGCACATCCGGTACCTGCTCGGAGAGTAGGGGAGAGCCGGTAGCGGAACACGGCCGCCCCGTCGGAGAAATCCGGCGGGGCGGCCGTTTTTTTTGCGTTTCCGGACGCGTGCGGCAGGAAGCTGCGAAAAGCATTCCGAATTCTGACGCAAGTTGACGGCGCCCTGACATCCGGCCGGTTGACGTGCGTCTGAGGACTGGAAGAGACTTCTTATAATCCAGGCGGACCGCCCCCCATCACCGCATAGCCGACTCCGTCGACGACCGTTCGGAAATTGCCGCCGTCTTTCTGACGAGGAGTTATCACCCATGCGTTTCCAGCTCATCGGACCATTCGAGATCGTCACGGACGACGGCAGGACCTACCGGCCCGGTACCCCCAAGGTCTGCCAGACGCTGGCCCTGCTGCTGACGCGGCCGGGTGAGATCGTGACGGCCGACGCGCTCATCCAGGAGCTGTGGGGCGAGACGCCTCCGCGCAGCGCCGTCACGACGCTCCAGACGTACGTCTACCACGCCCGCCGGATGTTCGCGCAGGAGGAACTGGCACCCGCCGGCCGCTGCCTGATCGTCACCAGCCCGCCCGGCTACTCGATCCAGGTGGAAGACGACGAGATCGACATCCGGATCTTCGAGAAGCTCGTCTCGCGGGCCCGGGCCGAGCTGGCGGCGGACGAACCCCTCACGGCGCTGGGCACCGTCCGCGAGGCGCTCGACCTGTGGCGCGGGCCCGCCCTGTCGGGCATCCCGACCGGCGACGCGCTGAGCGGCCACGTGGTCCACCTGGAGGAGCTGCGCATCCGGGCCTTCGAGATCCGCATCGCCTGCGAGGAACAGCTGGGCTGGCACCGCGAGTCCATCCCCGAGCTGCGCCGGCTGACCAACGACTACCCGCTCAACGAGTGGTTCCACAGTCGGCTCATCGGCACCCTCGGCGCCGCCGGGCGGCGTGCGGAGGCCCTCCAGGCCTACCAGAAGGTCCGCAGGCTCCTCGCCGACGAGCTGGGACTGGAGCCGTCGCGGGAGCTCAAGCAGCTCCAGGCGCGGCTGCTGGCCCCGGTGCAGGTACCGCCGCAGGTCGCGGCGCCGGTTCCGGCGCGCTCGGGGGTCTGACCGCGGGCCGGGCTCAGCCTCCGTAGGGACGCGCGGTGCGTCCCTCGCGCAGGGTGACGCCCCACCAGGCGAGCTGGTCCAGCAGGACGGAGGCGGCCTTGCCGCTGCCGTCCTCGTCGTGGGGGCGGCCCTCCTCGTCGAACCTCTCCCAGGCGTTGTGGAAGCTGACGGTGTCGCGCATCGTGACGGCGTGCAGTTCGGCGAAGACCTGCCGCAGCTGCTCGACGGCACGGTGGCCGCCGGCCATCCCGCCGTAGGAGACGAAGCCGACCGGCTTGGCGCGCCAGCCGGAGTAGACGTGGTCCAGGGCCAGCTTGAGCGAGGCCGGGTAGCCGTGGTTGTACTCCGGGGTGACCACCACGAACGCGTCCAGGGCCGCGACCCGTTCGGCGAGGCGGGGGGTCAGGCCGGGCGCCGGCGGTTCGAGCGTGAGTCTGAGCTCCTCGACGAGTTCCGGTTCGGCCAGGTCGATGACGTGGATCTCCATGTCCTCGCGGCCGGCGGCCTCGGAGAGGAGCCAGCGGGAGACCGTGTCGGCGAAGCGGCCGGTGCGGACGCTGGCGATCAGGACGCCTACCTTGAGCGGGCTGACGGACATGGCAGTACCTCTTCCACCGGGTGACTGGGGGCCTCGCGGCCGGTGATCCAGAACGTATGACCTCAAGTCGACTTGAGGTCAAGCGGTGGGCGGAAGGGTCCGGAGCCGCCGGACCGGGCCCTCACGCCGTCCCTCCAGCGGCCCGAGACGGCACCGGCGGAATCTGGACGCGCAACGGGTGTCGGAGAAGGAACGGGGGCAACGGGTGGAACTCGACGGCAGGGTGGCCGTGGTCACCGGCGGGACGAAGGGCCTGGGGCTCAGGATCACCGAGGCGTTCGTCGCCGAGGGAGCCCGGGTCGTCGTCGCCGCCCGGGGGGTGGAGGGAGCGCGGGAGGCCCTGGCGCCCCTCGGGGACCGTGCCGTCTTCCACCGGGCCGACGTACGCGACCCGGGGTCCGTCCGGGCGCTGATGGACGGCGCCGCGGAGCGGTTCGGCGGGATCGACGTCCTGGTGGCCAACGCGGGGGTGAGCCGCCCCGGGCCCCTCGCGGGGCTGTCGGCCGGCGACTGGGCCGAGGCGCTCGACACCAACCTGGGCGGCCTCTTCCACTGCGTCCAGGCGGCGGTGCCGCACCTGGAGCGCAGCCCGGCGGGCCGGATCATCGCCCTGTCCTCCGCCCTGGCCTCCCGCCCCACGCCGGGCGCCGCCTCGTACTGCGCCACCAAGGCGGCGGTGGAGATGTTCAGCAAGGTGGCCGCGCTGGAGCTGGCCCCGAAGGGCATCACCGTCAACTGCCTGTCGCCCGGGTTCATCGACGAGGGCATGGGCCGGCGGCTGAAGCAGAACCCGCAGGTGTGGAGCCGGTACGCGCCCAAGGTCTCGGTGGGCCGGATGGGCCGGGGCGAGGAGGTCGCGGGCGCCGCCGTCTACCTCGCGGGGGCGGGCGCCTCCTACGTCAACGGCCACGTCCTGGAGGTCAACGGCGGCCTGGGCTGGTGACCGGCCCGGAGCCGGACGGTCGGACCGCCTGGACTCCGGCCCCACGGGCTCCCGGACCGGGCTCCCGGACCCCTTCAGACCCCGGCGCGGCGCTCGGCGAACCGGCGGGCCCGGCCCTCCGCGAAGTCCCGGGCGTGGTGCAGGGTCGCCGTGCTGTTGGTGCTCAGCGCCGTGCGCACGTAGGCGCGGGCGTCCTCCACCGTCGCGGCGGGGCCCAGCACCCGCGCGATGTTGGCGGTGTTGAGGGTGACCGTGTGCTGGGAGGAGGCCAGGACGCCGCCCTCGCCGTCCTCGGTGAACGTCCAGTACCCCGTGTGCAGGCTCATCAGCGCGGGCAGGGTCGTCTGCTTGTAGGCGATCCGCTCGTACGGGAAGGTCACCCGGTAGGACTTGGTGGTGTGCACCGAGCCGTCCTTCGCGCGGGTGTCCATCTCCAGCTCCTGGAGGCCGGGGGTGTCCTCGGTGAGCCGGACGACCGCCACGTGGGGCAGCCGCTCGGGCCACAGGTCCGCCTCGTTGACGAAGTCGAAGACGTCCGAGGCCGATCCCTCGACGCGCACCGTGTCCTCGAAGGAGAAGGTCAGGTCCTCGGTGGCATGGGCGTGCTCGACGTTGGTCCTGAGAGCGTCCAGCTCGGAGCGGGAGTTGCGGTCGACGGCCCGGTCGATCCAGGCCAGGCTCTCCGGGTCGTCGTCGACGGCCCGGTAGTCGTGCAGCAGCCGCACCCGCGAGGAGGACGGCGACAGCGGCTCGATGATCCACGTCCCGCCCATGGCGGCGACCGGCGGGGCGGGGACCTCCTGGCGGAAGGTGATCGTCAGCCGCTCCGGGTCCAGGGTCCGCCGGGAGGTCCAGTTCTTGGGCTCGCCGTTGGCGGTGGCCCAGATGCGGATGCGCTCCTCGTTCCCGCCGAGCGGGGTGTGGTCCACGTAGATGGTCGGGGGGAAGATCCGCGGCCAGTTGCGGACCTCGGCGATCAGGCGGTACACGGCGGCGGCCGGGGCGGAGACCGTGATCTCGTGCTCCACTTCGCGGGGGCCGGGCTGCGGCATGGTCGTGCTCCTCGGAATCGGGGTTCGTGATCGGTGCGTCCGGCCGCACGCGCGGGCGTGCGGGGACGGGGCTCAGAAGTTGCCGAGGCCGCCGCAGACGTTGAGGGCCTGCGAGGTGATGGAGGCGGCCGTGTCGGAGGCGAGGTAGCCCACCAGTCCGGCGACCTCCTGCGGGGTCGAGTAGCGGCCGAGCGGGATCTTCGCCTGGAACTTCTCCAGCACCGCCTCCTCGGAGGTCCCGTAGGCGGCGGCGTAGCCCTGGCGCACGCGCTCGGCCATCGGGGTCTCGACGTAGCCGGGGCAGACGGCGTTGACGGTGATGCCCGTCGGGGCCAGCTCGTTGCCCAGCGCCTTGGTGAAGCCGACCACGCCGTGCTTGGACGCCGAGTAGGGGGCGCCCAGGACCACGCCCTGCTTGCCCGCGGTGGAGGCGATGTTGATGATGCGGCCGCGGTTCTTGGCCCGCAGGCCACCGGTGTTCAGGGCCTCCCGGGTGACCCGGAAGACACTGGTCAGATTGGTCTCGATGACGTCGTTCCACAGCTCGTCCGCGAGGTCGGCGGTGACCCCGCCGCCCGAGCGCCCGGCGTTGTTGACGACGACGTCGAGGGTGCCGAACCGGGCGACGGCCGCCTCGATCCACGCCCGGACGCCCTCGCCGCTGCGGACGTCGACGCTCGCGCCGTCCACCTCCAGGCCCTCGGCGGTGAGCTCCTTCACGGTGCGCTCGACGTTGTCCGCGTCCCGGGCACCGATGAAGACCCGGTGCCCCGAAGCGGCGAGCGTACGGGCCACCTCCAGCCCGATTCCGCTGGTCGCCCCGGTGACGACGGCAACACGCTTGGTCTGGTCCGGCATGAGAACTCCTCGGCGAAATCGACGGGTGGCGCACGCGGAGACTCCGGTACGGCGGTGGAGGGGGGCTCGAAGGGCCCTGGTACCCGGTGCGCACCGGCCCCGGCCGGACCCGCGCCGGCGCCCCGAGCGCCCCCGCGAACGGCCGCCGGACCACCGGCTCTCCATCAGGGGTCGAGCGGGTGTTCACAAGCTCGACGCGACACCGCACGCGAGAGGCGACCATGATCAATCTCTTCCAGCCGCAGGTCGGAGCTGAGGAACTCGACGCGGTCGCCGGGGTGTTCGAGGACCGGCGGCTGGGCAACGGACGACGCACCGAGGCCTTCGAGGCGGCCTTCGCCGCCCACCTGGGCGTCCCCACGGGCCACACCGTGTTCACCAGCTCGGGCGCCACGGCCCTGCACCTGGCCATGGAGACCCTCGGCCTGCGCCCCGGCGACGAGGTCGTCCTGCCCTCCATCGGCGTCCCCGCCACCGCCGAGGCCATCGCCGCGCGCGGCGGCCGGCCGGTCTTCTGCGACGTGGACCGGCGCGGCCTCAACCCCTCCCTGGAGGACATCGAGGTCCACCTCGGCGACCGCACCCGGGCGGTGCTGCTGCTGCACTACGGAGGCCGGGCCGGCGACGTCGTACGGATCGCCGCCCGCTGCCGCGAACTCGGCGTCGTCCTCATCGAGGACGGCTCCTGCTCCCTGGCCTCCAAGGTCGGCGACCGCCCCGCCGGCACCTTCGGCGACCTCGCCGTCTGGAGCTTCGACGCGGGCCGGGTCCTGGTCACCGGCGACGGGGGCATGGTCTACGCCAAGGATCCCGAGCGGGCCGCGCGCACCCGCCACCTCGCCCGCCACGGCCTGGTCCGCGCCAGCGGCTTCGGCCACGGCACGCCGCCCTGCGGGCCGGGCGAACCGGACCTGCCCGAATACGGCCGCGGCATCCTCGGCAACGACCTGACGGCCGCCATCGGCTCCGTACAGCTGCGCCGGCTCCCGGAGATGATCGAACGGCGCAAGGAGATCGCGGGCCGGTACGACCGGCTGCTCGAAGGGACCGAGGGGCTGCTGACGCCGCCGCCGCTGCCCGAGGGCCACGAGTCCACCGAGTGCCTCTACTGGGTGCAGATGGACCCGGCCATCCGCGCCGGGGTCGTCGCCGACCTCCTCGCCGAGGAGATCTACACCACCTCCCACCACGCCCCCCTGCACCGGTTCCCGGCCGACGACCCCGTGGAGGCGCCGGCCACGCTCCCCTCCTGCGACTGGGCGGTCGACCGCACCGTGCGCCTGCCCCTGCACCCCGGTCTGACCGACGCCGACGTACGCACCGTCACCGACGCCCTGCGCGCGTCGGTGCGGGCCCGGCACCGCACCGAAGAAGGACTCACCGTGAAGGACACCCCATGAGCCGCCGCGTCGTCATCACCGGGATCGGCGTCGTCGCGCCCGGGGGAGTGGGCACCGGGCAGTTCTGGGCCCGGCTCACCTCCGGGCGCACCGCCACCCGCGCCATCAGCCTCTTCGACGCCACCGGATACCGCTCCCGGATCGCGGCCGAGGTCGACTTCGACCCGCTCGCCCACGGGTTCACCCCCGAGGAGGCCGCGCGCCTGGACCGGGCCGCGCAGTTCGCCCTCGTCGCCGCCGACGAGGCCCTCCTCGACAGCGGCCTGGACACCGCGGCGCTGGACCCGGCCCGTACCGGGGTCTCCCTGGGCAGCGCCGTCGGCTGCACCACCGGCCTCGACACCGAGTACGACGCCGTCAGCCGGGGCGGATCCACCTGGCAGGTCGACCACACCCTCGCCGTCCCGCACCTGTTCGACTACTTCGTGCCCAGCTCGCTCGCGGCCGAGGTGGCCTGGCGGGTGTCGGCGCAGGGGCCCGTCGCCCTGGTCTCCACCGGCTGCACCTCGGGGCTGGACTCCATCGGGCACGCCGTCGAGCTGATCCGCGAGGGCAGCGCCGACGTGATGGTCACCGGGGCCACCGAGGCCCCCGTCTCCCCCATCACCGTCGCCTGCTTCGACGCCATCAAGGCCACCTCCCCGAACAACGAGGACCCGGAGACCGCCTCCCGCCCCTTCGACGCCACCCGCAACGGGTTCGTCCTCGGCGAGGGCTCGGCCGTCCTGGTCCTGGAGGAACTGGAGAGCGCCCGCCGGCGCGGCGCGACCGTCTACGCGGAGATCGCCGGTTTCGCCAGCCGCGGCAACGCCTACCACATGACCGGGCTGCGCTCCGAGGGCGTCGAGATGGCCGAGGCGATCACCGTCGCCCTCGACGAGGCCCGCCTCGACCCCACCGCCGTCGACTACGTCAACGCGCACGGCTCCGGCACCAAGCAGAACGACCGCCACGAGACGGCCGCCTTCAAGCGCGCCCTCGGCGAGCACGCCCACGCGGTCCCGGTCAGCTCCATCAAATCGATGATCGGCCACTCGCTCGGCGCGATCGGCTCCCTGGAGGTGGCCGCCAGCGCCCTGGCCATCGCGCACCACACGGTCCCCCCGACCGCCAACCTGCGCACCCCGGACCCCCTGTGCGACCTGGACTACGTCCCGCTGACCGCGCGGGAGCACCGCACCGACACGGTGCTCAGCGTCGGCAGCGGCTTCGGCGGCTTCCAGAGCGCCATGATCCTGACCCGCCCGCGCCTGGGAGATGCCGCATGACCACGGACACCGTCACCGCCCCCGGGACCGCCGCCGCCCCCGCCGCCGGGCCCGGGACCGGGCCGGCCGCGCCCGTCGTCACCGGCATCGGCGTCACCGCCCCCAACGGGCTGGGCACCGAGGCCTGGTGGGCCGCGGTGCTGCGCGGCGAGAGCGGCATCCGCCCGCTCACCCGCTTCGAGGCCGACCGGTACCCGGCCAAGCTGGCCGGCGAGGTCCGCGACTTCGACGCCGCCGACCACCTCCCCGGCCGGCTCCTGCCGCAGACCGACCACGTGACCCGGCTCGCCCTCACCGCGGCCGACGAGGCCCTCGCCGACGCCGGCGTGGACCCGGCCGCCCTGCCCGACTACGCGGCGGGCGTCATCACCGCCAGCTCCGCGGGCGGCTACGAGTTCGGCCAGCGCGAGCTCCAGGCGCTGTGGAGCAAGGGCAGCCAGTACGTCAGCGCCTACCAGTCCTTCGCCTGGTTCTACGCCGTCAACAGCGGCCAGATCTCCATCAGGAACGGCCTGCGCGGCCCCAACAGCGTCCTGGTCAGCGAGCAGGCCGGCGGCCTCGACGCGGTGGCCCAGGCACGACGCCAGCTCCGCAAGGGCACCCGGCTGCTCGTCACCGGCGGCATGGACTCCTCGCTCTGCCCCTGGGGCTGGGCCGCCCACCTCGCCGGCGGCGAACTCAGCACCCGCGAGGACCCGCGGCGGGCCTACCTGCCCTTCTCCGCCGACGCCGACGGGCACGTGGTCGGTGAGGGCGGCGCCCTGCTGATCCTGGAGGACGCGGCCGCCGCCCGCGAACGCGGCGCCACCGGCTACGGAACGGTGGCCGGGTACGCCGCCACCTTCGACCCGCGGCCCGGCTCGGGCGGCGCCCCCCGGCTCGGCGACGCCGCCCGCCAGGCCCTGCGCGAGGCCGGCGCCGCCCCGGACGAGGTCGACGTGGTCTTCGCCGACGCGGCGGGCCGGCGGGACGCCGACCGCGACGAGGCGCGGGCGATCGCCTCCCTCTTCGGGGAGTACGGGGTCCCGGTGACCGCGCCCAAGACCATGACGGGCCGCCTCGGGGCGGGCGGCGCCGCCCTCGACCTGGCCGCCGCGCTGCTGTCCCTGCGCGACGGGGTCATCCCGCCGACCGTCCACACCGGCCGGCCCGCCGCGGACTGCCCGGTCGACCTGGTGACCGGCCTGCGGCGCCCGGAGCGGCTGCGTACGGCCCTGGTCCTGGCCCGGGGACGCGGTGGGTTCAACGCGGCCATGGTGGTCCGCGCCCCCTGAACGGCACCTCGCGCGACCCCCGGCTCCGGTACCGGCGCCGGGGGTCGCGGCGCGCGGGGGTCAGGCACCGAGGGGGCCACCGCCGGGTCGGAAGCGGTTGATGGCGTCGAGGTGCTGCGCGCGCAGCTCGTGGTCGCGGATGCCGAGGCCCTCCTCGGGGGCGAGGGCGAGGACGCCGACCTTGCCCTGGTGGAGGTTGCGGTGGACGTCGTAGGCGGCCTGCCCGGTGTCTTCCAGGGAGTAGACCTTGGAGAGGGTGGGGTGGATCCTGCCCTTGGCGACCAGGCGGTTGGCTTCCCAGGCTTCGCGGTAGTTGGCGAAGTGCGAGCCGACGATCTTCTTGAGGGACATCCACAGGTAGCGGTTGTCGTACTCGTGCATGTAGCCGGAGGTGGAGGCGCACGTGGTGATGGTGCCGCCCTTGCGGGTGACGTAGACGCTCGCACCGAAGGTCTCGCGGCCGGGGTGCTCGAAGACGATGTCGATGTCCTCGCCGCCGGTCAGCTCGCGGATGCGCTTGCCGAACCGCTTCCACTCCTTGGGGTCCTGGGTGTGCTCGTCCTTCCAGAACCTGTAGCCCTCGGCGTTGCGGTCGATGACCGCCGTGGCGCCCATGGCCCGGCAGATGGCCGCCTTCTCGGGGGAGGAGACGACGCAGATCGGGTTGGCACCGCCGGCCAGCGCGAACTGGGTGGCGTAGGAGCCGAGGCCGCCGCTGGCGCCCCAGATCAGGACGTTGTCGCCCTGCTTCATCCCGGCGCCGTTGCGGGAGACCAGCTGGCGGTACGCGGTCGAGTTGACCAGGCCCGGGGACGCGGCCTCCTCCCAGCTGAGGTGCTCCGGCTTCGGCATCAGCTGGTTCGACTTCACCAGCGCGAGCTCCGCCAGGCCGCCGAAGTTGGTCTCGAAGCCCCAGATCCGCTGCTCCGGGTCGAGCATCGTGTCGTCGTGCCCCTCCGCGGACTCCAGCTCCACCGACAGGCAGTGCGCCACGACCCGGTCGCCGGGGTGCCAGCGGTTGACCCCGGGCCCGGTGCGCAGCACCACACCCGACAGGTCCGAACCCAGCACGTGGTACGGGAGGTCGTGGCGCCTGGTCTGCTCGGACAGGCGGCCGTAGCGCTCCAGGAAGCCGAAGGTCGGCAGCGGCTCGAAGATCGAGCTCCAGACGGTGTTGTAGTTGATGGCGCTCGCCATCACCGCGATCAGGGCCTCGCCCGGACCCGGCTGCGGCGTCGGCACGTCCTGGAGGTGCAGGGACTTGCGCGGGTCCTTCTCCGACGAGGCCATCCCCTCGAACATGTCCGTCTCGTCCCGGCGCACCACGTTGCCCCGGTAGGACGGGGGCAGGGCCAGCGCCGCGAAGTCGGCCGGTGCCGTGTCCTCGGACAGCAGGGCATTGACGATCTCGTCCACGTGAGTTCCCTTGCGCATCGGCGGGGGCGCCGTCGGACCGGCCGGTAACCTCGGCCGTGCGCGCCCCCGGTCTCGGAATGACGACGCGTCCGCGGCCGGCGGGCCGCCGTCTCCGGCAGCCTGGGCGGCGCCGGTCGAGCGCCCTTCGAAGCCGCCTCGACCGGCCTTGCGGACGGTGGAAGGACGCCCGCGCACCCGTCGTACCCGTACCCGTAGAGGAGCGGCCCCATGGTGACCTTCGTCAACAGGCTCGATGTCCACGGCGACCTGTCGGAGTTCCTCGCCGTCAAGACCCGTGCCGCCCGGTTCGTCCGGGCCCAGCCCGGCTGCGTCAGCCACCAGACCCTGCGCCTGGTCGGCCCCGCGAACGTCTACGTCGAGCTGTCCGTCTGGCGGGACGCCGCCGCGCACCGCGCCGCGGTGACCAGCGAGGGCTTCCGGAACCTGTCCCGGGACCTGGCCGAACTGGCCACTCCCGAAACGGCGTTGTACGAGACGGTCACCGACGCCGCCCCCACCGCGGCGGCCGACGCCACCCGCTGACCCCCGCCCCCGCCGCGAGCCCCGCCCCCCGGGACCGGCCGGACTCCAGGCACGGTCCACCGTCGCTCGAGCGACGGTGGAGAAGGTCGAACGGCGACCGGCCGGACCTGGTCGAGGACGAGCCCCGCGGGCAGGTGAAGGCCGGATCCTCGGCGAGGACGCCAACTGTCCCACCCGCACGACCAGGAGCATGTCTATGCGATTGTCCTCACCCACCGCGTCCCGGGTGCACTCCCAGCTCACGCTGGAAGAGGTCACCAAACGCTACGACGACCACGTCGTGCTGGACCGGGTGTCGCTCACCGTCAAACCCGGTGAGAAGGCCGGAGTCATCGGCGACAACGGCTCGGGCAAGTCGACGCTCCTGCGGCTGATCGCGGGCGTCGAGGACACGGACAACGGCGACGTCACCGTGACCGCCCCCGGCGGTGTGGGCCACCTGCCGCAGCGCCTCGAACTGCCCGCCGGAGCGACCGTCCGCGACGTGCTCGACCAGGCGTTCGCGGACCTGCGGGACGTGGAGCGCCGCCTGCACGCGGCCGAGGACGCGCTCGTCGACAACGACCCGAAGCTGCTGGCGGAGTACGGCGACCTCCTCGCCGAGTTCGAGGACCGCGGCGGCTACGAGGCCGACGCCCGGGCGGACGCCGCCCTGCACGGCCTCGGCCTGCCCGGACTCGACCGGGACCGGGCCGTCGACACCCTCTCCGGCGGCGAACGCTCGCGCCTGGCCCTGGCCGCGACCCTCGCCGCCGCCCCCGAGCTGCTGCTCCTCGACGAGCCGACCAACGACCTCGACGACCAGGCCGTCGACTGGCTGGAGAAGCGGCTGCGCGACCACCGCGGAACCGTCGTCGTCATCACCCACGACCGGGCCTTCCTGGAGGCGGTGACCTCCACCATCCTGGAGGTGGACCCCGACACCCACACCGTCAACCGGTACGGCAACGGCTACCAGGGCTACCTCACCGCCAAGGCCGCCGCCCGCGCCCGCTGGGAGCAGGAGTACGAGGACCACCTCCAGGAGATCGCCCGCCAGGAGAAGCTCGCCGAGAACGCGGGCCGGATGCTCGCCGCCATCGCCAAGAAGGGCCCCTGGGCCTTCAGCGGCTCCGAGCACCACCGGGCCCGTTCCTCCTCCTCGGCCACGTCGGGCAAGGCACGCAACGCCAACGAGCGGCTGCGCCGGCTGCGGGAGAACCCGGTGCCCGCGCCGCCCGAGCCGCTGCGGTTCACCGCCTCGCTCGCCCTCGGCGACGACTCGGGCTCCGCCGCCTCCGCCGCCGTCCTCACCGAGGCCCACGGCATCGAGGTGCCCGGCCGGCTGCGCATCGAACACCTCGCCATCGCCCCCGGCGAACGGCTGCTGGTCACCGGACCCAACGGGGCCGGCAAGAGCACCCTGCTGCGGGTCCTCGCCGGGGACCTGGAGCCCGAGGGGGGCACGGTTCGCCGGGCGGCCCACATCGGCTGGCTGCGCCAGGACGAGATGCCCAAGCACCCCCGCCGCTCGGTGCTGGCGGAGTTCGCGGAGGGCCGACCGGGCCACCCCGAGGAGCACGCCGAACAGCTGCTGTCCCTCGGGCTGTTCCGCCCCGCCGAGCTGGAACTGCCCGTCGGGTCCCTGTCGGTGGGCCAGCGGCGGCGCATCGACGTGGCCCGCCTGGTGACCCGCCCGGTGGACCTGCTGCTGCTCGACGAGCCCACCAACCACCTGTCGCCGCTGCTGGTGGAGGAACTCGAAGAGGCCCTGTCCCACTACACGGGCGCCGTGGTCACCGTCACCCACGACCGCCGGATGCGCCGCGGCTTCCGGGGCACCCACCTGGAACTGCGCGACGGGGCCGCCGTCACGCCCTGACGCGCGACGCCGCCCCGCGGATCCCGTCCAGCAGCGCGGCCTGCCGCATCGACTCGGCGTCGAGCAGCGGCAGGCCGCCCCGCGTACGGTCCGGGTCCGCGACGGCGGCGGCGAAGAACCGCAGCACCGCCTCGAAGTGGTCCTCCGCCGGCACGCGCAGCTCGCGCGGCCGCGTGCCCACGACGAGCCGGACGACGGGGACGTGCGCGGGTGCCGTCGTGAAGACGTGCTCCACCGACAGGGAGCCCTCGCTGCCCTGGATCTCGTACCAGGACCGGTAGTGGTGCTCCATGCCGAAGCGCAGCTGGGCCGTGGCCCCGTCCGGGGCGGCCAGCAGGGCCGCACCCGACAGGTCCACCCCGAGGCGGTCGTCGTGGCGCAGCACCGCCCCGGCCACGGACAGGCCCGTGCCGAGGAAGCGCAGGGCGGCGCGCAGCGGGTAGACGCCGCTGTCGAGCAGGGCCCCGCCGCCGAGCGCCGGGTCGTGGCGGGTGTCGCCCTCGGGCCGGGGCGGGATGGTGAACGCCGCGGACACCGAGCGGAGCGTGCCGAGGGTCCCGGCCTCCAGCAGGGCGGCCACCGTCCGCTGGGTGCCGTGGTGCAGGAACATGAAGTTCTCCAGCAGCACCAGGGAACGGGAGCGGGCGAGCGCGTACAGCCGCTCCGCGTCCGCGCCCCGGGTGGCCAGCGGCTTCTCCACGAGGACGTGCTTGCCGGCGCGCAGCGCCCGCTCCGCCCAGGCGGCGTGCAGCATCGTGGGCAGGCACAGGTACACCGCCGTCACGTCCGGGCGGGCCAGCAGTTCCTCGTACGAGGCCACGGGCTCCCCGCCGAAGCGGGCGGCGAACGCGGCGGCCCGGTCCGGGTCGCGGGCGGCGACGGCGGCCAGCGTGAGCGCGGGGGTGCGGGCCAGTGCCGGCAGGGTGCGGCGGGCGGCGATGTCGCCGCAGCCGAGGAGGCCGAGGCGCAGCGGGGTGGGGGACACGGTCCGTCCTCGGGGAGGTTCAGTACAGGGTGTGCGCGCACACCACGAGGGTGCGCAGTTCGACGTCGAGGTGGTTCCCGTACGCCAGCAACTCGGTGAGCTGCGAGAACGTCAGCCAGGCGAAGTCTTCGGGGACGTCCTCGGAGAACTCCTCGCCGACCTCGACGATCGTGTACCGGTTCTCCGCGCGGAGGAAGCGGCCGCCCTCCTCGGACTGCACCGCGTCGTAGCGGATCCGCGTGTCCGGGGCGGCCAGTACGTCGGCGAGGAAGGGCGGGAACGGGGCGCGTCCGGGCCCGGTGTGGTCGGCGGGCCGGCAGTGCACGGTGGGCGCCAGCTCGGCGACGGCGAGGTGGCCGACGTCGACCCGCGCCTGCACCAGGGCGTGCAGGGTCCCCCGGATCGGTTTGACGACCAGCGCCATCAGCCCCGGGACCTGTGGCTGGATCAGGGGCTGCGTCCAGGCGGCGACCTCCCGGTTGCTCGCGGAGATGTCCGCGCCCACGACGCGGAAGCGGCGTCCGCCCGCGTGGCCGATCTCGTCGGCGGTACGCACCCAGCCGTCCTCGGCCACCTCGGCCAGCGGCACCCGGCGCTGGACCAGCTCCCGCTGGGCGCGGATCCCGGTGAGCCAGCTGAGGATCTCCGGGGTGCGCAGTACGGAGGGCGCCGACGGATCGTGGAAGGAGCGCAGCACCGGGCCGGCGGCGGCCCCCTCGGGACCGGCGCCGGAGGTCGGCAGGCAGGCGAGGATGGAGCGGCTGTCCATGTTGACGACGTTGTCCAGGCGCAGCAGCCGCAGCAACTGGCCGTAGGTCAGCCAGCGGAACTCCGGGCCGGTCTCGATGTCCTCGTCGATCTCGACGACCATGTTGCGGTTGCGTTTGCCGAGGAACCAGTCGGCCTGCTCGGACTGGAGGGCGTCCACCAGCACGCGGGCCCGGCCGCGTTCCAGGAAGAGGTCGAGGTGGGGGATGCCGCGGCCGCGGTGCACGCCGGTGAAGTTGCTGCGGGTGGCCTGCACGGTCGGGGAGAGCTGCAGCGTGTTCACGTTGCCCGGCTCCATCTTGGCCTGCATCAGGAAGTGCAGCACGCCGTCGATCTCCCGGGCCACGATGCCCAGCAGGCCGATCTCGGGCTGGACGATGATCGGCTGCTTCCAGCCGCGCACGGGCAGGCCGTCGGCGTGCACGTGCAGGCCCTCCACGGAGAAGAACCGGCCCGACTCGTGCCGCAGGTTGCCGGTCCCCTCCTCGAACGACCAGCCCCGCAGCTCGGCGAACGGCACCCGGGTGACCCGGAAGTCGCCGGCCCGGGTCCGTTCGGCCAGCCACGGGGCGACCCGGTGCACGGGCATGACCGCGCTGTCGGGCGTACGCGCCGACAGCAGCAGGCGGCGTGCGGTGTCCGCCCGGTCGGCGGCCGCCCTGGGCGGGGTCTCAGTGCGCACGGTCCAGCGCCCCCTCGACGATGCTGCGGACGTCCTCGGCACGCTCGGTGAGGAAGAAGTGCCCGCCGGGCAGCACGCACAGCCCGAACGGCCCGTCCACCACCTGCGACCAGCGCAGCGCGTCGTCGACGGAGACGTTGGGGTCCCGGTCGCCGGTCAGCACCGTCACCGGCACCCGTAGCGGCGGTCCCGGGCGGTGCACGTACGCGCCGGCCGCCCGGTAGTCGCCGCGGATCGCGGGCAGCACCATGCGCATCATCTCCTCGTCCTGGAGCAGCGCCGGTTCGGTGCCCTGGAGCCGGGCGATCAGGTCGATCAGCCCCCGGTCGTCCAGCAGGTGGGCGGTGTCGCGGCGGGGCACGGTCGGGGACCGGCGGCCCGACAGGAACAGGTGGACGGGCCGCTCGCCGAGGTCGGCCAGCCGCCGGGCCGTCTCGTAGGCGAGGGTGGCGCCCAGGCTGTGCCCGAACAGCGCGAACGGTTCCCCGGTCCACTGCCGCAGCTCGGGCAGCAGCCCCTCGACGAGTTCCTCGACGCTGGTGGCGCAGGGTTCCGAGCGGCGGTCCTGGCGGCCCGGGTACTGGACGGCGAGCACCTCGACCCCGGCGGGCGCGAGCGCGGTGGCCAGACCCAGGTAGGAGCTGGCCGAGCCCCCGGCGTGCGGGAAGCACACCAGCCGCACGACCGCGGCGTCGAGCGGGCGGTAGCGGCGCAGCCAGGCGTCGCGGACGACGGCCGGGGTGCGGGTGGCGGTGGGCGGGGTCACGGGCGGATCAGCTCCTCGTGGGGTGTGTGGCGGGGCAGCCGGCCGGAGGCCACGACCTCGGCCAGGGAGGGCGCGGCCGCGTCCTTGGGGGAGCGGACCGGGGGCCCGGTCAGGCCCCAGGGCAGGGCCAGTTCGGGGTCCAGCGCGTCGACGTCGACCATCGCCCCCGGCACGTACTCGGCGGCGAGCAGGTAGTTCACGCAGGTGTCGTCCTCCAGCGCGAGGAAGGCGTGCCCGATGCTGCCCGGCATGTACAGGGCGATGCCGTCGCGGGCGTCGAGCCGGGTCATGACGTGCCGGCCGAAGGTGGGGGAGCCGGTGCGCAGGTCCACCATGAAGTCGAGGATCGAGCCGCGTACGCAGGTCACGAGCTTGCCGGCGTCACCGGGCACGTCGTTGCAGTGCACCCCGCGCAGCGTGCCCCGGCGCGACACCGAGTTGTTGACCTGGCGGACGGTGAACGGCAGGCCCGTCTCCTCGGTCAGCCGGCTGTGCCGGGCGGCCTCCCAGAAGTGGCCGCGTTCGTCCTCGAAGCGTTCGGGCACGATCCGGAACGTGCCGGACAGCTCCGTCTCATCGATGCGCAACGTGGCCCGCCTTCAGGGGCTCCCACCAGGCGCGGTGCTCCCGGTACCAGGCGACCGTCTCGGCCAGACCCCGGTCGAAGGGCACCCGGGGCGCGTAGCCGAGCTCGGAGGAGATCTTGTCGATGTCCACCGAGTAGCGGCGGTCGTGCCCGGCCCGGTCCGCGACCCGGCGCAGGGCGCCCGCGTCGCGCCCGCACAGCTCCAGCAGCCGGTCCGTCAGCTCCAGGTTGGTCAGCTCGGTGCCGCCGCCGATGTTGTACACCTCGCCCGGCCGCCCCTTGACGGCGACGAGGGCGATGCCCCGGCAGTGGTCGTCCACGTGCAGCCAGTCGCGGCTGTTGCCGCCGTCCCCGTACAGCGGGACGTCGAGGCCGTCGACCAGGTTGGTGGTGAACAGCGGGATGACCTTCTCCGGGAACTGGTACGGCCCGTAGTTGTTGGAGCAGCGCGTCACGCACACCTCCAGCCCGTGGGTGCGGTGGAAGGCCAGGGCCAGCAGGTCGGAGGAGGCCTTGGAGGCGGCGTAGGGCGAGTTGGGCACGAGGGGGTGGTCCTCGGGCCAGGAGCCCGTCTCGATGGACCCGTAGACCTCGTCGGTGGAGACGTGTACGAACCGGCCGGTGCCCGCCGCGACGGCCGCCTGGAGCAGCGTGGCCGTGCCCAGCACGTTGGTGCGCACGAACTCGGAGGCGTCGGCGATCGACCGGTCCACGTGCGACTCGGCGGCGAAGTGCACCACCAGGTCCGTGTCCGCCATCAGCTCGGCGACCAGCTCCCGGTCGCAGATGTCCCCGTGGACGAACTCCAGCCGGGGGTCTTCGCTCACCGGGTCGAGGTTGGCGAGGTTCCCGGCGTAGGTGAGGGCGTCCAGCACCACCACCTCGCCCTCGCCCAGGTCCGGGTAGGCCCCGGCCAGCAGCTCTCTGACGAAGTGTGAGCCGATGAAGCCCGCACCTCCGGTCACCAGGACGCGCATCTCGAAGGACCTTTCGTGAGGAGGGGAGCGGGCGGGGGCGGGGCGGGGGCGCTCAGGCGGCGGGGGAGTCGGCCGCGGTGCTCGCCGCGGCCCGGCCCGCGAGCTGGCGCACGTAGTTGCCGTAGCTCGAATCGCCGAGTTCGCGGCCGAGCGCGAAGCACTGCTCGTGGCCGATGAACCCCATCCGCAGGGCGATCTCCTCCACGCAGGCGATCCGTTCGCCCTGGCGCTGCTCCAGCAGCTGGACGTACTGGCCGGCCTGGAGCAGCGAGTCGTGCGTGCCCATGTCCAGCCAGGCGAAGCCGCGGCCCAGCTCGTTCAGCCGGGCCCGGCCCTGGGCCAGGTAGACCCGGTTGACGTCGGTGATCTCCAGCTCTCCGCGCGCCGAGGGACGCAGCCCGCGGGCGATCTCCACCACGTCGTTGTCGTACAGGTACAGACCGGTCACGGCCAGGTTGGAGCGCGGCCGGTCGGGCTTCTCCACCAGCGACACCAGCCGCCCGTCGGAGTCCAGTTCGCCCACGCCGTAGCGCTGGGGGTCCTGCACGGGGTAGCCGAACAGCTCGCAGCCGTCCAGGCGCATCGCCGCCTGGTTGATCACCGAGGAGAAGCCGGGGCCGTGGAAGACGTTGTCGCCGAGGATCAGCGCCACCGGACTGTCGCCGATGTGCTCCTCGCCGATCAGGAAGGCCTCCGCGATGCCCCGCGGCTCCTCCTGCTCCGCGTAGCGAAGGTCGATGCCGAGCTGCGAGCCGTCGCCGAGCAGGGCCCGGAACATCTCCAGGTGGTTCGCGGCCGAGATGATCTGGATGTCCCGGATGCCGGCGAGCATCAGCACCGCCAGCGGGTAGTAGATCATCGGCTTGTCGTACACCGGGAGGAGCTGCTTGGACAGTGCCCCCGTCAGCGGCCGCAGCCGGGTGCCGCTGCCGCCCGCGAGGATGATGCCCTTGAGCGGGCGGCGGGCCCCGTGGGCGGCGAGCGCCGACACGGTCGGAAGGGTGGGAACCTCAATCATGGCTGCTCTCCGTGGCGTCACGGACCGCCGTGATGACGGTCTCTACGTCCTTCGCGGTCAGCTGCGGCCCCATGGGCAGGCTCAGCACCTCGGCGGCCAGACGCTCGGAGTGGGGCAGCGGGCCGGTTCCGGTGCCCGCGTAGGCATCGGACCGGTGCACGGCGACCGGGTAGTGGACCAGGTTCTCCACCCCCGCGTCCGTCAGCGCGGTGCGCAGCTCCTCCCGGCGCGGCGTCCGCAGTACGTACTGGTGCCAGACCGGCTCCGCCCACGGGGCGACGGACGGCACGGTCAGGCCCGGCAGGCCGGCGAGGCCCTCGCCGTAGCGCGCGGCGATCTCCCGGCGGCGGGCGTTCCAGGCGTCCAGCCGCGGCAGCTTCACCCGCAGCGCCGCCGCCTGGAGTTCGTCGAGCCGCGAGTTGGTGCCGCGGACCTCGTGGCGGTACTTCTCCCGGGCTCCGTAGTTGCGCAGCAGCCGGATCCGCTCCGCCAGGGCGGCGTCGGAGGTGACCACCGCGCCGCCGTCGCCCAGCGCGCCCAGGTTCTTGCCCGGGTAGAAGCTGAACGCCGCCGCGTACCGGGAGCCGATCCGCCGGCCCCGGTAGCGGGCCCCGTGCGCCTGGGCCGCGTCCTCCACCACCGCGATGCCCCGGGGGGCCGTGACGGCCTCCACGGCGTCGAGGTCCACGGGGTGCCCGTAGGTGTGCACCGGCATGACCGCCCGGGTGCGGTCGGTGATCGCCGCCGCGATCCGGTCGGGATCGATCAGACAGGAGCCGGGCTCCGGCTCCACCGGGACGGGGCGCGCGCCCGTCGCCGACACCGCGAGCCAGGTCGCGACGAAGGTGTGCCCGGGGACGATCACCTCGTCGCCCTCGCCGATCCCGAGCGCCCGCAGCGTCAGCTCCAGGGCGTCCAGCCCGCTGCCGACGCCGACGCAGTGACCGTTCTCGCAGTAGCGGGCGAACTCCTCCTCGAACGCCTCCAGTTCGGGCCCGAGCAGGTAGCGGCCGCTGCGTGTCACCCGCAGCACCGCCGCGTCGAGTTCCTCCTGGAGCCCGTCCAGGGCGTGCAGGTCCCGCAGGTCGTGGAAGGGCACGCGGATCCCGCGCGTCACGGCCGGCGCCGTCACGGCCACCTCCTCGCATCGGCCAGGAAGGCCTCGTAGTCGCGGTGGTAGTCCGACTCGTCGTAGTGCAGCGAGGCCAGGACGACACAGACCGCGCCCTCGGAGAAGCCGCTCAGCTGCCGCCACACCATCGGCCCGATGTACAGGCCCCGGCCGGGGTCGTCCAGGACGTACGACGCCTGCCCGAACCCGTCGTCCACGGTGATCGTGAAACTGCCGTGGACCGCGATGACCAGCTGCTCCAGCTCCCGGTGGGCGTGGCTGCCCCGGGAGGCCCCGGCGTCCGCGTCGTGCAGGTAGTAGACCCGTCTGATCGGGAAGCCGGTCGTCGCCCCGGACTCGACGACCGACAGCTTGCCGCGCTCGTCGTTGTGCTGCTCCAAGTCGATGAAGGCGCAGGGTTTGATCCTGCCCACCTTCGTTTCTGTGGTGGTGCCCACCGCCATGCGCTTCCGCTCCCTCGTTGACCCGCTCCGAACGCGCCGCGGACGTCTCAGCCGCGGACGACGGAGACCGGCAGATGACGCGGGGTCAGCTGGTCGGCCTCGTAGAACTCCGCCTTGTCGTGGTCGACCGAGAACGAGGCGAACGCGTCGAAGGCCAGGTTCAGGAAGACCTTCGCCTCGATCCGCGCCAGGAACGCCCCCAGGCAGTGGTGGATGCCGTGGCCGAACGCCATGTGCTTGTTGGAGCTCCGGTGCACGTCGAAGGTGTCCGGGTCCGGGAACTGCGCCGGGTCCCGGTTGGCGGACGCGCTCCACGCCGTCACCATCTGGCCGGCCTTCATCGGCACGCCCAGCAGGTCGGTGTCCTGCGTCACCAGCCGGAAGATGTTGTTGAACGGGCCGCGGAAGCGCAGCGTCTCCTCGACGGCGGCGGGGATCAGCGAACGGTCGGCGCGCAGCGCCGCCTGCGCCCCGGGGTGGCGGTCCAGCACGATGAACAGGTTGCTCAGCAGCGTGGCGCTGGAGATGTGGCCCGCCGTCAGCAGCAGCGCCACGATGTTGACGATCTCCTCGTCGGTGAGCCGGCGGCCCTCGACCTCGGACTCGATGAGCCCGCTCATCAGGTCGTCCGTCGGCACCGCGCGCTTCTCGGCGATCTTCGCGTACAGGTACGCGGCCCACTCCTTGATGGCGGGGCCCATCGTCTCGGCGAAGTCGTCCGGGAGGTTCGGGTACTCCATGCCCTCGTTGTTGAGGATGACGTCGACCCACTCGCGGAACAGGTCCTGGTCCTCGGCCGGCACCCCGAGCAGCTCGGCGATCACCGTGACCGGCAGCGGGTAGGCGAGGTCCGTGACCACGTCGATGTCGGTACGGTCCCCGAGCCCGTCGAGCAGTTCCCGGGTGATCTCCGCGATCCGCGGCTCCAGGGCCGCCATCCGGCGCGGGGTGAAGGCCTGGCCGACCAGACGGCGCAGCGGGCCGTGCTTGGGCGGGTCGATGCCGCCGAAGGTACCGGGACCCATCAGCAGCGCCAGCTCCTCGGGCACCGGGAAGACCGGCGAGAAGTCGGAGGAGAAGACGAGGGGGTTCGTCGAGACGGTGTTGTAGTCCTCGTACGAGAAGACCTGCCAGGCGAAGCGCGTCGAGTCGTAGAAGACGGGCGCCTCGGCGCGGGCCCGCGCGAACCAGTCCAGCAGCTGCTGTGCGTCGGCGGCCTCGGGCTGTGCCAGCGGGTGCGGGGCCTCTTCCGCCGCGATGGCCTCGGCCGCCTCGGCTGCCTCGGTGGTCTGTGTCGTCATGTCGGCTTCCTCAGCTCGGGTTCAGCAGGGGAGGGGAAGGGAGAAGGGGAGAAGGGGAGAGGGAGGAGGGGAGAAGGGGAGAGGGAGGAGGGGAGGGGCGGTGCCGGGTCAGGCGTCCGCGGGAACGGGTGCCAGCAACCGCTCGATCGCGTCGGCCGCGGCCACCGGGCCGCCCGCGGACTCGATCTCCCGGCGCAGCCGCGCCACGGAGTCCCGCACGTCCGGGTCTCCCGCCACGGCGAGGACCGTCTCGCGGATCCGCTCGGGCGAGACGTCTTTGCGCAGCAGCTTCGCGCCGACGCCCAGCTGCTCGACGCGCGTCGCGGTCGCGTGCAGCTCCGCCATCTGCGGGACCGAGATCACCGGCACGCCCTCGGAGACGGCCTGGAGCACGGTGCTCGTACCGCCGTGGTTGATCATCAGGGCCGCGTGCCGGAGCACCTCGCCCTGCGGCACGAACGTGTGCACCCGGACGTTCTCCGGCACCGGGTCCAGAGCGCCGTCGGGCACACCGCCCGCGTGGGCCATCTCCACGTCCCAGTCCAGGTCCGCGAAGGCCAGCGCACACGCCCGGAAGAACTCGGGCTGGCGGTTGTACAGGGTGCCCAGCGTGATCAGCGCCAGCGGCCGGCCCGTCCGCGGGGCCTCCCAGTCACCGTGGAAGCTGTTCGCGCCCGTGCACGGACCGACGAAGTGGACCTCCTCGCCGAAGGTCTCCCCGGCGTACTGGAACGCCCGCGGCAGGTACACCAGCGCCGGCCCCGAGTGCACGTCGTCCGCGAACTCGCCGATGCCCTTCTCCACGCCGTGTTCCGCCAGCAGCCCAGCGACCACCGCGAACAGCTCGCCCGTCTCGGGGTCCTCCTGCTGCTCCTCGGCGGTGTCCACCGGCGGGTGCAGCGACCAGTGCTCGTTCGCCACGTACGTCGGCGTACTGCGGATGACCGGGATGCCCCACTTCGCCGCCAGGATGTGGCCGCTCCAGAAGGACGACGGGTCGCACACGAACACGTCGGGCCGGTCGTCCGCGAAGTGCTCCTCGAACGAGGGAAGCGTCTGCTGGGTGAGCTCCAGCATCCACTTCATCATGTTCAGGAACTCCTGCTGGTCCGTGTACGACGCCGAGTCCTGCTGCGGCACCATCGTCGCCAGGAACCGGTCCTGGTCCATCGGGTACGACAGGAACTCCGCCCCCGACGCCAGCACCCGCTCGCCGTAGTTCTCGGAGAGCGCGTACGTGACCCGGTGACCGCGCGCGACGAGCTCCCGCGCCACCGACAGCGTCGGATTCACATGACCCGCCGCGGGGAGGATAAAGAAGGCGATATGCGCCATCGGGAGCAGCCTTTCGAATCTTGCACCGAAACAGAATGCGTGGGGCCTGGGCTGTGGCCTGCTGGTCGACCTCACGGAAATTACGGGGGTCGACAGTGCTGGCGCAAGTGCGGACTTGACATAGTGTGAGATCGCTCTTCGCCGTCGCGTGACCCTTCCGGAGTCTCCTCAAAACGACATTGAACGCGACTCAATTCGGGCTTGAATTTCCGGCCCAATTCGGAGTGAGTTGACATAGTCCTCTTACTGTCGGCGGTGTGTCCGCCGTGCGCTGCTGTTGGCTGACAGGGCCCGCGTACAGAGGAGATCCAGCCATGACCTGCCCTCACGCCGCCGCCGGGACCATCCGGACGTACCCCTTCGGCGACCGCGTCGACCTCGAACTCGACCCGGCCTACGCCGCCCTGCGGTCGGCCGATCCCGTCGTGCGCGTCCGCATGCCCTACGGCGGCGACGCCTGGCTCCTCACCCGCCACGCCGACATCAAGAAGGCCTCCGCCGACCCCCGCCTGAGCATGCACGCCGGAGCCGACCGCGACGTCCCCCGCGCCGCACCCCGCACCCTGGACTCCGTCGGCCTCATGGGCATGCCCCCCGAGACCCACGCCCGCCTGCGCCGGCTCGTCTCCCGCGCCTTCACCGCCCGCCGGGTCGCGGCCCTGGGCCCCCGCATCACCGAGATCACCCACCGGCTCATCGACGAACTCGTGGCCGCCGGCGGCCCCGCCGACCTCGTCCAGGGCCTGGCCCTGCCGCTGCCCACCGCCGTCATCTGCGAGATGCTCGGCATCCCCCACGAGGACCGGCACGTCTTCCGCGCCTTCACCGAGGCCCTGATGTCCGCGAGCCGCTACACCGAGGAACAGGTCGCCGCGGCCGCCGAGGAGTACGCCGACTACCTGCGCGGCTACGTCGCACTGCGCCGCGCCCACCCCGAGGACGACCTGCTCAGCGCCCTCATCGAAGCCCACGACGAGGGCGAGGCGCTCAGCGAGGACGAACTCCTCATGCTCACCGGCGGCATGCTCATCGGCGGCCACGAGACCACCGCCGGACAGCTCGCCGGCCACGTGGCGCTCCTCCTCGCCGACCGCACCCGCTACGAGGAACTCTGCGCCCGCCCCGACCTCGTCCCCACCGCCGTCGAGGAACTCCTGCGCGTGGTTCCCCTGTGGTCCAGCGTCGGACCCACCCGGATCGCCACCGAGGACATCGAGATCGGCGGCGTCACCATCCGCGCCGGCGAGGCCGTCATCTACTCCCTCGCCTCCGCCAACCGCGACGAGACCGTCTTCGAGGACGCCGACGCACTCCTCCTGGACCGCGCCGCGAACCCCCACATCGCCTTCGGACAGGGCCCCCACTACTGCCTCGGCGCCCCCCTCGCCCGCGCCGAACTCCAGTGCGCGCTCGAAGCCCTCACCTCCCGCCTCCCCGGACTGCGCCTCGCCGTCCCGGCCCCGGACCTCGCCTGGCACGAGGGCATGCTCGTCCGCGGACTCGTGGAACTGCCCGTCACCTGGTGACCCGGCCGGCATCCGGCACCCGCGCCCCCCTTCCCGCGCGCGGCTCCCGCGGAACACCACCGCGGCCCCTTTCGACTTCATGCGCATTCCCCTCCAGGGGAAGGCGCAGTTCATCCCTGGCCATGGAGAACCGATGAACCCCGAGACCGGTGAGCAGCACGTGGGTGACAACGACATAGCCGTCGTGGGACTGGCCTGCCGACTGCCCGGAGCGGCGAATCACGAAGAATTCTGGGAGCTCCTTCGGAACGGCCGGAATTCCGTTTCCCGGCAGGACGACGGAACCTGGCGCGCCGCCCTGGAGGACCATGGCGCATTCGACGCCGAATTCTTCGGGATGACGGCCGCCCAGGCCGCCGCCACCGACCCCCAGCAGCGCCTGGTCCTGGAACTCGGCTGGGAGGCCCTCGAACACGCCGGTATCGTCCCCGGCCGGCTCCGCGGCACCCGCACCGGCGTGTACGTCGGCATCGCCTCCGACGACTACGCCACCCTCGCCGCGCGCCGCACCGGCGACGCGGGCGGTTACAGCGCCGCGGGCCGCCAGCGCGCCATGGCCGCCAACCGGCTCTCCTACCTCCTCGGACTGCGCGGCCCCAGCATGGCCGTGGACACCGCCCAGTCCTCCTCCCTCGTCGCCGTCCACCTCGCATGCGAGAGCCTGCGGCGCGGTGAGAGCGACCTCGCCGTCGTCGGCGGGGTCAACCTGATCCTGGCCGACGACAGCACCACCGTCATGGACCTGATGGGGGCCCTCTCCCCCGACGGCCGCTGCCACACCTTCGACGCCCGTGCCAACGGCTACGTCCGCGGTGAGGGCGGCGTCGCCGTCGTGCTCAAGCCCCTGCACCGGGCCCTCGCCGACGGCGACCGCGTGCACTGCGTCGTCAAGGGAGGTGCCGTCAACAACGACGGCGGTGGCCCGAGCCTGACCACTCCCGACCGGGCCGCCCAGGAAGCGGTGCTCCGCGAGGCCTACGACCGGGCGGGCGTACGGCCCGGACGGGTCCGCTTCGTCGAACTCCACGGCACCGGAACCCGCGCGGGCGACCCCGTCGAGGCCGCGGCGCTCGGCGCCGTCCTCGGCACGGCCCGCGCCGCCACGGGCGCCGACACCCCGCTGGCCGTCGGCTCGGCGAAGACGAACGTCGGCCACCTCGAAGGTGCCGCCGGCCTCGTCGGCTTCCTCAAGGCAGTCCTCACCGTCCGCGAAGGGGAGATCCCGGCCACCCTGAACCACGAGACGCCCCACCCCGACATCCCGCTGGACGCGTTGAACCTGCGCGTCCCGACCGCCCCGGAGCCGTGGACCGAGCCGTTCGGGCAGCGACGGCTGGCGGGCGTGTCGTCCTTCGGCATGGGCGGCACCAACGCCCACCTCGTCCTCGAAGAGGCCCCGGCTGAGGTTGCTGCTGAGGCCCCGGCTGGGGTCCCGGCTGAGGACGCGGCCGAGGACGCGGCCGAGGACCGACGGGCCGCGCTGCCCGTCGTGCCCGTCGTCGTCTCCGGCCGGACCGCCGAAGGCCTCCGCGACCAGGCCGCCCAGCTCAGCGCCCGTGTCGAACACGGCCCGGAGCTCGACCTCCTCGACGTCGCCTGGACCCTCGCCGACGCCCGTACCGTCTTCGGCCACCGTGCCGTCGTCCTGGCCGGCGACCGCGACGAACTGCTCACCCGCCTGGAGCGCTCCGCCGTACACGGTGTGGCGGGGTCGTTCGGTCGTCGGGTGTTGGTGTTTCCGGGTCAGGGGACGCAGTGGGTGGGGATGGGTGCGGAGCTGCTCGACTCTTCCCCGGTGTTCGCGGGGCGGTTGCGGGAGTGTGCTGATGCTCTGGCGCCGTTCGTGGATTTCGATGTGGTGGAGGTGTTGCGGGAGGGGCGTTCGCTGGAGCGGGTGGATGTGGTCCAGCCCGTGACGTGGGCGGTGATGGTTTCGCTCGCCGAGGTGTGGCGTTCGCTGGGTGTGGTGCCGGATGCGGTGGTCGGGCATTCGCAGGGTGAGATCGCCGCTGCTGTCGTGTCGGGGGCGTTGTCCCTTGCGGATGCGGCGCGGGTGGTTGCGTTGCGGGCTCAGGTGATCGGGCGTGAGTTGGCGGGTCTGGGGGGTATGGCGTCGATTCCGTTGCCGCTGGAAGCGGTTGAGGCGCGGCTTGGGGTGTGGGCGGGCCGGCTGGGTGTGGCTGCGGTGAACGGGCCGTCGAGCACGGTTGTCGCCGGGGATGCGGATGCGGTGGCTGTGTTCGTCGCGGAGGCGGTGGAGGAGGGGATCCGGGCCCGTCAGGTGCCCGTCGATTACGCCTCGCACTCTGCGCATGTGGAGCGGATCGAGGCCGAGCTGCTGGACGTTCTCGGCCCGATTGTGCCGCGTAGGGCGGAGATCCCGTTCTACTCGACCGTGACCGGCGGCCTCCTGACGGAGACCGTGCTCGATGCCGGGTACTGGTATCGCAACCTGCGTCACCCCGTCCGTTTCGAGGAGACCGTCAAGGTCCTCCTGGAAGACGGCTTCGCCACCTTCGTCGAGTCCAGCGCGCACCCCGTCCTCACCATCGGGATCCAGGAGGCGGCCGACGCCGCCGGTGTCGACGTCCTGGCGACCGGTTCCCTGCGCCGTGACGAAGGCGGCCTGGAACGCTTCCTGACGTGTGCCGCCGAGCTCTTCGTGCGCGGCACCGACATCGACTGGGCCCGGCTCTTCGAGGGCACCGGTGCTCGCCGCGTCGACCTGCCCACGTACGCCTTCCAGCGCACCCACCACTGGCTGGGCTCCGAAGCGGCCGACGGCCCGGCGCGGTCCTCGGCCGACACGGCCACCGAGACCCTGCTCAGCCGCGAACTGCGGGGCCGCTCCGAGAACGAGCAGCTCGACCACGTACTGGACCTGGTACGTGTCCACGCGGCCACGGTCCTCGGCCACATCTCCGCCGCGGCGATCGCGGCCGAGAAGACCTTCAAGGAGCAGGGGTTCGAGTCGATCAACGGCATCGAGCTGCGCAACCGGCTGCGCGCCGCGACCGGCCTGCGCCTCCCCACGACCCTCATCTACGACGCCCCCACCCCGCTCGCCGTCGCTCGCCTGATCCGGGACGCGGCCGTAGAGACGCTCCGGGAGCACGCCCCCTCGGCATCCGCCGCGGAGCCGCCCCGGCAAGCCCCCGTCGAACCCCTTTCGGCCGACGAGCCGATCGCGATCGTGGGGATGGCGTGCCGTTTTCCGGGTGGGGTGAGTTCTCCGGAGGGGTTGTGGGATCTGGTGTCCTCGGGTGTGGACGCGGTGTCCGGTTTCCCGGTGGACCGTGGGTGGGACGTGGAGGGGCTGTTTGATCCGGAGCCTGGTGTTCCTGGTCGTTCGTATGTGCGGGAGGGGGGTTTCCTGCATGAGGCGGGGGAGTTCGATGCGGACTTCTTCGGTATTTCGCCGCGTGAGGCGGTGGCGATGGATCCGCAGCAGCGGTTGTTGCTGGAGACGTCGTGGGAGGCGTTGGAGCGGGCGGGTGTGCCGGCTTCGTCGTTGCGGGGATCGCGCACGGGCGTCTTCGTCGGCGCCATGTCGCAGGAGTACGGGCCCCGGCTGTACGAACCCGCGCAGGGCTACGAGGGCTACCTCCTGACCGGCAACACGGCCAGCGTCCTGTCCGGCCGCGTCTCGTACGCCCTGGGGCTGGAGGGCCCGGCGGTGACCGTCGACACGGCCTGTTCCTCGTCGTTGGTGGCGCTGCACCTCGCCGTCCAGTCCCTGCGCAGTGGTGAGTGCGATGTCGCCCTCGCGGGCGGCGCCTCCGTCATGGCTGCACCAGGTCTCTTCGTGGAGTTCTCGCAGCAGCGGGGGCTGGCGGTGGACGGCCGGTGCAAGGCGTTCTCGGACGCGGCGGACGGTACGGGCTGGGCCGAGGGTGTGGGGATGCTGCTGGTGGAGCGGCTGTCGGACGCGGTGGCGCGGGGTCATCGGGTGCTGGCGGTGGTGCGTGGTTCGGCGGTGAACCAGGACGGTGCGAGCAATGGTCTGACGGCGCCGAACGGTCCGTCGCAGCAGCGGGTGATCCGGGCGGCGTTGGAGAGTGCGGGGCTCGGGGTTGCTGATGTGGATGTGGTGGAGGCGCACGGTACGGGTACGCGTTTGGGTGATCCGATCGAGGCGCAGGCGTTGCTGGCGACGTACGGTCAGCGTCCGGCTGGTCAGCCTTTGTGGTTGGGGTCGTTGAAGTCGAACATCGGGCATGCGCAGGCGGCTGCGGGTGTGGGTGGTGTCATCAAGATGGTGATGGCGCTGGAGCACGGGCGGCTTCCGAGGACGTTGCATGTGGGTGTGCCGTCTTCCCAGGTGGACTGGGAGGCGGGTGCGGTCGAGCTGCTGGCCGAGGAGCGTGTGTGGCCTGAGGTGGGTCGGGTGCGGCGTGCGGGGGTGTCGTCCTTCGGTGTGAGCGGGACGAACGCGCACGTGATCCTGGAGCAGGCCCCGGCCCGGGTGGAGGAGGCGGTGGAGGCGGCGCGTGAGCTTCCCGTCGTTCCGCTGGTGCTGACCGCCCGCTCCGAAACCGCCCTCCAGGCCCAGGCCGAACGCCTGCGCAGTCATGTCGAGGGCGAAGGGGCGCGGCTGCGTGCACTTGACCTCGGATACGCGCTGGCCACGGGCCGTTCGATGCTGGAACACCGGCAGGTGGCTGTTGGTCCGGTCACGGTCGAGGGTGTGGCGGGGCCGTTCGGTCGTCGGGTGTTGGTGTTTCCGGGTCAGGGGACGCAGTGGGTGGGGATGGGTGCGGAGCTGCTCGGTTCCTCGCCCGTTTTCGCGGGGCGGTTGCGGGAGTGTGCTGATGCTCTGGCGCCGTTCGTGGATTTCGATGTGGTGGAGGTGTTGCGGGAGGGGCGTTCGCTGGAGCGGGTGGATGTGGTCCAGCCCGTGACGTGGGCGGTGATGGTTTCGCTCGCCGAGGTGTGGCGTTCGCTGGGTGTGGTGCCGGATGCCGTGGTCGGGCATTCGCAGGGTGAGATCGCTGCAGCGGCCGTGTCGGGGGCGTTGTCCCTTGCGGATGCGGCGCGGGTGGTTGCGTTGCGGGCTCAGGTGATCGGCCGTGAGCTGGCCGGTCTGGGCGGCATGGCGTCGATTCCGTTGCCGCTGGAAGCGGTTGAGGCGCGGCTTGGGGTGTGGGCGGGCCGGCTGGGTGTGGCTGCGGTGAACGGGCCGTCGAGCACGGTCGTCGCCGGGGATGCCGACGCGGTGGCCGCGTTCGTCGCGGAGGCGGTGGAGGAGGGGATCCGGGCCCGTCAGGTGCCCGTCGACTACGCCTCGCACTCTGCGCATGTGGAGCGGATCGAGGCGGAGCTGCTGGATGTTCTCGGCCCGATTGTGCCGCGCAGGGCGGAGATCCCGTTCTATTCGACCGTGACCGGCGGCCTCCTGACGGAGACCGTGCTCGATGCCGGGTACTGGTACCGCAACCTGCGCCATCCCGTCCGCTTCGAGGACACGGTGCGCAAGCTGATCGCCAAGGGATTCGGGACGTTCGTCGAGTCCAGTGCGCACCCCGTCCTCACCATGGGCGTCCAGGAGACGGCCGAGGCGGTCGGTGCCGAGGTGGTCACCACCGGCTCGCTCCGCCGTGACGAAGGCGGCCTGGAACGCTTCCTGACGTGTGCCGCCGAGCTCTTCGTGCGCGGCACCGACATCGACTGGGCCCGGCTCTTCGAAGGCACCGGCGCCCGCCGCGTCGAGCTGCCCACCTACGCCTTCCAGCGCACCCACCACTGGCTGCCCGCACCCCCCGCCCCGGCCCGTCCCGTAGAAGCGTCGGGCGTGGACACCCTGCGGTACCGGACCGGCTGGCAGAGCCTGCGCGGTGGTGGTACGCCCGTACGCCTCGACGGGACCTGGCTGCTGCTGGTCCCCTCGGACGACGCCCCGGCGGCCGGACTCGCCGACGGGGCGGAGGCGGCCCTCGTACGGCACGGCGCCCGCGTCGAACGGGTCACCGTCGACGCCGCCGGCGCCACCCGCGCCGGGCTGGCCGCCGCCCTGGCCGGGCACACCGCCCCGGCCGGGATCCTCTCCCTGCTCTCCCTCGTGCCGGGTCCCGATGCCCTGCGCGCGACGCTGAGCCTCGTCCAGGCCGCCGGGGACGCCGAGCGGAGCCCGGTCGTCACCCGGGTCTGGGCGCTGACCAGCGAGGCCGTCGCCGCCGCGCCCCGGGAGCTGCCGACCGACATCGGAGCCCAGGTGTGGGCCTTCGCCCGGGTGGCCGCCCTCGAACTGCCCGCGCTGTGGGGCGGCGTCGTCGACCTGCCCGCCGAGCCCGACGCGCGTGCCTTCGACCGCGTCGCCGCCGCCCTCGCCCAGGGCGGGCACCCCGGCGCCGAGGACCAGATCGCCGTCCGTGCCTCCGGCTCCTACGGGCGCCGGGTCAGCCGGGCCGTCCTGCCCGCCGGGACGGCCGACGGCACCCGCTGGCGTGCCCGCGGCACGGTCCTGGTGACCGGGGGGACCGGCGCGCTCGGGGCGCACGTCGCGCGCTGGCTCGCCGCGCAGGGCGCCGGGCATCTCGTCCTGACCAGCCGCCGGGGCGCCGGGGCCCCGGGCGCCGAGGACCTGGCCGCCGAACTGCGCGCCCTCGGCGCCGAGGTGACCCTCGCCGCCTGCGACGTCTCCGACCGGAGCGCGCTCGCCGCCCTCCTCGACGCCCACCCCCCGACGGCCGTCTTCCACACCGCCGGCGTCCTCAACGACGGCGTGATCGCCAGGCTCGACGCCGGCCGGTTCGCCGAGATCGCCGCCCCCAAGGCCGATGCGGCACGTCACCTGGACGAACTCACCCGCTCCCGCGGTCTGGAGCTGGACGCCTTCGTCCTGTTCTCCTCCGTCACCGGTACCTGGGGCAACGGCGGCCAGGCCGCCTACGCCGCCGCCAACGCCTCGCTCGACGTCCTCGCCGAACGGCGCCGCGCCGACGGCCTGCCCGCGACCTCCGTGGCCTGGGGCCTGTGGGGCGGCGGAGGCATGGCCGAGGGAACCGGCGAGGCGAACCTGACCCGCGGCGGCATCAGGGCCATCGACCCGCAGGACGGCGTGGAGGCCCTGCACCGGGCGCTGGACCACGCCGACGTCTGCGTCACCGTCGTCGACGTCGCATGGGCGGACTTCGCCCCCCGCCGGGCGGCCGCCCGCCCCGGCCCCCTCTTCGACACCCTCCCCGAAGCCCGGCAGGCCCTCGAAGCCGAGGGTCGGCGGGCAGGCGGATCCGTCGCCACGGGCCGGGACGACGCGTCCGCCGGCTCACCCGCCGACGTACTGGCCGCGCGGCTCACGGCACTGACGGAAACCGAACGGACCCGGACGCTCACCGAACTGGTCCGTACCGAAGCCGCGGCCGTCCTGCGCCACACCGGCACCGACGCGATCCGCCCCGACCGGGCGTTCAAGGACGCCGGGTTCGACTCGCTCACCGCGCTCGAACTGCGCAACCGGCTGGGCCGGGTCACCGGGCTGACCCTCCCCGCCACCGTGGTGTTCGACCGGCCCAGCCCGGCCGCGCTCGCCGCGTACCTGCGCGGCCGGCTCCTGGGCGACGCGGCCGTGGCCCCGGCCCCCGCCGCCGCTCCGGCCGGTGCCGCGGGCCCCGACCACGACGACCCCGTCGTCATCGTCGGCATGGCCTGCCGGTTCCCCGGCGACGCCGACAGCCCCGAGGCGCTGTGGGACCTCCTCATGGCGGAACGCGACGTGATCGGCGCCGCCCCCGTGGACCGGGGCTGGAACCTCGACGAGATCTACGAGCCGGACCCCGAGGCCGGCCGCCGCGGGACGACGTACGTCCGCGAAGGCGGATTCCTGCACGGGGCCGCCGGGTTCGACGCCGACTTCTTCGGGATCTCGCCCCGCGAGGCCCTCGTCATGGACCCCCAGCAGCGGCTGCTGCTGGAGACCTCCTGGGAAGCCCTCGAACGCGCCGGCATCGATCCGCAGTCGCTGCGCGGCACCCGTACCGGCGTCTACGCGGGCCTCACGCACCAGGAGTACGCCTCCCGCCTGCACGAGGCGTCCGAGGAGCACGAGGGACACCTCCTCACCGGCAAGTCCGCGAGCGTCGTCTCCGGCCGCATCTCCTACGCCCTCGGTCTGGAGGGGCCCTCGGTCTCGGTCGACACGGCCTGTTCCTCATCGCTGGTGGCGCTGCACCTCGCCGCGCAGGCCCTGCGGTCCGGCACCTGCGACCTCGCCCTCGCGGGCGGCGTCACCGTCATGGCCGCACCCGGTCTGTTCGTGGAGTTCTCGCGCCAGCGCGGCCTCGCCGCCGACGGCCGCAGCAAGGCCTTCGCCGACGCCGCGGACGGCACCAGCTGGGGCGAGGGCGCGGGCATGGTCCTCGTCGAACGGCTCTCCGACGCCGTGCGCAACGGGCACCCCGTGCTCGCCGTCATCCGAGGCGACGCGGTCAACCAGGACGGTGCCAGCAACGGCCTCACCGCCCCCAACGGCCCCTCGCAGGAACGCGTCATCACACAGGCGCTGGCCAACGCCCGCCTGGGCATGGCCGACGTGGACGTGGTCGAGGCGCACGGGACGGGCACGCGGCTGGGTGACCCGATCGAGGCGCAGGCGCTGCTGGCCACGTACGGTCAGCGTCCGGCTGGTCAGCCTTTGTGGCTCGGGTCGCTGAAGTCGAACATCGGACACCCGCAGGCCGCGGCCGGTGTGGGCGGCGTCATCAAGATGGTGATGGCCCTGCGGCACGGGAAGCTCCCCAGGACCCTGCACGTGGACGCGCCGTCCTCGCGGGTCGACTGGGAGACGGGTGCCGTCGAGCTGCTCACGCAGGCGCGGGACTGGCCGGAGCGCGACGACCGTCCGCGCCGGGCCGGCGTCTCGGCCTTCGGCGTGAGCGGGACGAACGCGCACGTGATCCTGGAGCAGGCCCCGCTGACGGAGCCCGCCGCGGAAGCGGACTCCCGGGAGCTGCCGGTGGTCCCCGTGGTGGTGACGGGTCGGTCGGCGGCGGGCCTGCGTGACCAGGTGGAACGCCTGCGCACCCACATGGAACGGGAGCCCGCGCCGCGTCCGCTGGACGTCGGCTACACCCTGGCGTCGGCACGCGCGAGGTTCGAACACCGCCGGGTGGTCCTCGGCGGTACGACCGTCGAGGGTGTGGCGGGGTCGTTCGGTCGTCGGGTGTTGGTGTTTCCGGGTCAGGGGACGCAGTGGGTGGGGATGGGTGCGGGGTTGTTGGATTCCTCGCCCGTTTTCGCGGGGCGGTTGCGGGAGTGTGCTGATGCTCTGGCGCCGTTCGTGGATTTCGATGTGGTGGAGGTGTTGCGGGAGGGGCGTTCGCTGGAGCGGGTGGATGTGGTCCAGCCCGTGACGTGGGCGGTGATGGTTTCGCTCGCCGAGGTGTGGCGTTCGCTGGGTGTGGTGCCGGATGCGGTGGTCGGGCATTCGCAGGGTGAGATCGCAGCTGCTGTCGTGTCGGGGGCGTTGTCCCTTGCGGATGCGGCGCGGGTGGTTGCGTTGCGGGCTCAGGTGATCGGGCGTGAGTTGGCGGGTCTGGGGGGTATGGCGTCGATTCCGTTGCCGTTGGAGGTTGTTGAGGCGCGGCTTGGGGTGTGGGCGGGCCGGCTGGGTGTGGCTGCGGTGAACGGGCCGTCGAGCACGGTTGTCGCCGGGGATGCGGATGCGGTGGCCGTGTTCGTCGCGGAGGCGGTGGGGGAGGGGATCCGGGCCCGTCAGGTGCCCGTCGATTACGCCTCGCATTCTGCGCATGTGGAGCGGATCGAGGCGGAGCTGCTGGATGTTCTCGGCCCGATTGTGCCGCGTAGGGCGGAGATCCCGTTCTATTCGACCGTGACCGGCGGCCTCCTGACGGAGACCGTGCTCGATGCCGGGTACTGGTATCGCAACCTGCGTCACCCCGTCCGTTTCGAGGAGACCGTCAAGGTCCTCCTGGAAGACGGCTTCGCCACCTTCGTCGAGTCCAGCGCGCACCCCGTCCTCACCATCGGGATCCAGGAGGCGGCCGACGCCGCCGGTGTCGACGTCCTGGCGACCGGTTCCCTGCGCCGTGACGAAGGCGGCCTGGAACGCTTCCTGACGTGTGCCGCCGAGCTCTTCGTGCGCGGCACCGACATCGACTGGGCGCAGCTCTTCGAGGGCACCGGTGCCCGCCGCGTCGAGCTGCCCACCTACGCCTTCCAGCACACCCACTACTGGGCCCCCACCTCCCCCGCCGGAGTCGGCGACGCCGCGGCCGCGCGGTTCGGCATGGAGTGGGAGAGCCACCCTCTGCTGGGCGGCGCCCTGCCCCTCGCCGAGACGGGAGAGGTGCTGTTCGCCGGGCGGATCTCGCTCGTCGACCACCCGTGGATCGCCGATCACGCCGTCTCCGGCCGGACCCTGCTGCCCGGCACCGCCTTCGTCGAGCTCGTCCTGCATGCCGCCGCCGCGACGGGCAGCGCCGGGCTGGAGGAACTCGGCCTTGAGGCACCGCTCGTGCTCCCCGGACGCGGAGCCGTCCAGGTCCAGGTACGGGTGGGGGCCGCCGACGGGAGCGGACGCCGTGCGGTGAACCTGCACTCCCGCACCGAGGCCGACGGCGCCCCCTGGACCCGTCACGCCTCCGGAGTCCTCGCCCCCGCCCCGGCCGCGCCGCGGGTCCCGGCACCGGCCGACTGGGCGGGCGCCGGCGGGGCGGCCTGGCCGCCGCCCGGAACCGAACCGGTCGAACCGGACGAGGTCTACGCCCGCTTCGCCGACCTCGGCTACGAGTACGGCGACGTCTTCGCCGGGATCACCGCCGCCTGGCGCCGCCCCGGAGAGGTGTTCGCCGAGATCCGCCTCCCCGCCTCCGCGCGGAGCACCGCCGGGCTCTACGGGGTCCACCCGGCGCTCCTCGACGCGGCGCTCCAGCCGTGGCTCGCGGGCGGACTCCTCGACGTGCCCGACGACGCGGTGCTGCTGCCGTTCGCCTGGCAGGGGGCCACCCTGCACGCGACCGGGGCCGACGCCCTGCGGGTCCGTCTCGCCCGCACGGCGGACGGCGCCGTCTCACTGGAGGCCGTCGACACCGTCGGGGCGCCCGTCCTGACCCTCGACGCCCTTGTCATGCGGCCCGTCCCGCGCGAACGCCTCGCCGCGCTCCTCGGGGCGGCCGACGACGTGCCGCCGCTCTACCGGATCGCCTGGCAGGGCCCCGCGCCCGCCGCGCACCCCGTGCCGGCCGGGACCGGACGGCGCAACCCGGTCCACCGGCTGGCCGTGGTCGGAACCGACGGAACCGGCCTCGGCTCCGGGGCGGCCGGCGTACCCGTCGACGTCCATCCGGACCTGGCCGCGCTGTTCGCCGCCGTCGAGGCGGGTGCCCCCGTGCCCGACGCCGTCGTCGTGTCCTTCCCGGACGCGGACGCGGACCCGGACGCGGACCCGGACACGGACGCGGGGCCGACGCCCGGCCGGGCCCCGGCCCCGGACGCCGTGCACGAGACCACCGCGCGGTGCCTGGCCCTGCTGCGCGAGTGGCTCGGCCAGGACGAACGGCTCGGCGCGGCCCGGTTGGTCGTGCTGACCCGGCGGGCCGTGGCCACCCGGCCCGGGGAGGCGCTGCCCGGACTGCCGGCCGCCGGGCTGTGGGGCCTCGTACGCTCCGCGCAGAGCGAGCACCCCAGCCGCTTCGTCCTCGCCGACACCGACGGAACCCCGGCCTCGGCGGCGGCCCTCGTCGAGGCCCTCGCCACCGGCGCACCGCAGTTCGGTCTCCGCGACGGCGAGCCGCTCACCCCCGTCCTGGCGCGCCGTCCCGAGGACGACGCCCCCGGGACGGCCCCGGCCGGGTTCGACCCGGAAGGGACCGTCCTGGTCACCGGCGGGACCGGCACGCTCGGGCGGCTCCTCGCCCGGCACCTCGTCACCGCCCACGGAGTACGGGGCCTGCTGCTCGTCAGCCGCAGTGGACCCGCCGCCGACGGAGCCGCCGAGCTGGAGCGGGAACTGACCGCGCTGGGAGCACGCGTCGAGATCGCCGCCTGCGACACGGGTCACCGCTCCGAACTGGAAGCACTGCTCTCGCGCGTCCCGGCGGCCCACCCGCTGACCGGCGTCGTGCACGCGGCGGGCGTCCTCGACGACGGGGCGCTCACCGCCCTCGACGCCGGCCGGCTGGCCACCGTACTGCGGCCCAAGGCCGACGCCGCACTGCACCTGCACGAGCTGACCGCCCACCTGCCGCTGTCGGCGTTCGTCCTGTTCTCCGGCGCCGCCGGCCTCCTCGGCCGTCCCGGACAGGCCAACTACGCCGCCGCGAACACCTTCGTCGACGCCCTCGCCCAGCACCGCAGGGCCGCCGGGCTGCCCGCGGTCTCCCTCGCGTGGGGCCTGTGGGGGGAGGCCACCGGGATGACCGGGCACCTCTCCGACACCGACCTGCGGCGCATGAGGCGCTCCGGGCTCGCCCCCATGAGCAACGAACAGGGCCTCGCCCTCTTCGACCGGGCCCTCGCCACCCCCGCCGCGGCCGCCGACGAGGCCCTCCTCGTCCCCCTGCGCCTGGACACGGCGGCCCTGCGCCGCGAGCAGGCCGCGCACGGACCCGACGCGGTGCCCGTCCTGCTCCGCGCCCTGGTCCCCCCGGCGGCGCCCGCGCCCCGCGCCGCCACGACGGCAACCCCCGGGGCCCCGGCGGAGGCCGCGGCGGCCGGTGGGCTCGCCCCGGGCGAGGAGGCGGCACGGGCGCTCGCCCTGCGCCTGTCCGGGCTCGACCCGGCCGCCCGGCACCGGGAACTGCTCACCCTGGTACGGGGCGAGATCGCCGCGGTCCTCGGCTTCGCCGGACCCGGCGCCGTCGAACCGGCCCGGCCGCTGCGCGAGACCGGCTTCGACTCGCTGACCGCCGTCGAGCTCCGCAACCGGCTCACCGCCGCGACCGGACTGCGCCTGTCGCCGACCCTCGTCTTCGACCACCCCACCGCACAGGCCGTCGCCGAACACCTCGGCGGGGAACTGCGCGCCACCGGGAACGGCAGCGCCGCCGCGGGCGAAGCGGCCCTCGCCGGGCTCGCCGCCCTGGAGGCCGCCCTCGCCGCCCTGGAGGCCGACGACATCGCCCACGAGACCGTACACCGCCGGCTCACCCGGCTCGTCGCCTCGGTGGCGGCCGCCGCCGGGCCGCCCACCGCACCGGCCCCCCTCGCGGCGGTCCCCGCCGCAGCCGCCGGGACCGGCCTGGATTCGGCCGACGACGAAGAACTTTTTGCCTTCATCGAGGAGCAGTTGTGACGGAGAGCGCCCCGCACCCCACGGCCGGAAGCGACGACAACTCGGCCAGGATCCGCGACTACCTCAAGCGGGTCACGGCCGAACTCGTCAGCACCCGCGAACAGTTGAGGGCCGTGGAGGAGAGCGCCCGCGAACCCGTCGCGATCGTCTCCATGAGCTGCCGCCTCCCCGGCGGCGTACGCACCCCCGAGGCGCTGTGGCAGCTCCTCGAATCCGGCACCGACGCGATCTCCGGCCTGCCCGCCGACCGCGGCTGGGACCTCGACGCGCTGTACGACCCGGACGGCGCCGCCCCCGGCACCAGCTACGCCCGCGAGGGCGGGTTCCTCCACGACTGCGCCGACTTCGACCCGGAGTTCTTCGGGATCTCGCCCCGCGAGGCCCTCGCGATGGACCCGCAGCAGCGGCTCCTGCTGGAAACCTCCTGGGAGGCGTTCGAACGCGCCGGGCTGCGCCGGGAAGACGTCCGCGACAGCCGTACGGGCGTCTACGCGGGCGTCATGTACGACGACTACGGCGCCCGCGTCCCCCACACCCCGGGCGTGGCCGTCCCCGAGGGCCTGGAGGGCTACCTCGTCAACGGCAGCGCGGGCAGCGTCGCCTCCGGCCGGGTCTCCTACACCTTCGGCCTGCGCGGACCGGCCGTCACCGTGGACACCGCCTGCTCCTCCTCGCTCGTCGCCCTGCACCTGGCCGCGCAGGCCCTGCGGGCCGGGGAGTGCGACCTCGCGCTCGCGGGCGGAGCCACCGTGCTGTCCACGCCGACCATGTTCATCGACTTCTCGCGCCAGCGGGGCCTGGCCGCCGACGGCCGCTGCAAGGCCTTCTCCGACGACGCCGACGGCACCGGCTTCGGCGAGGGCGCCGGCATGCTGCTGCTCCAGCGGCTCTCCGACGCCCGTCGCGACGGGCGCACCGTGCTGGCCGTACTGCGCGGCTCGGCCGTCAACCAGGACGGCGGCGGCGCCGGCCTGACCGCCCCCAACGGCCCGGCCCAGCAGCGCGTCATCCGCGCCGCCCTGCGCCAGGCCGGGCTCACCGCCGACCAGGTCGACGCCGTCGAGGCCCACGGCACCGGAACCAGGCTCGGCGACCCGATCGAGGCCCAGGCCCTCCTCGCCACCTACGGCCGCGCCCGCCCCGCCGGAGAACCGCTGCTCCTCGGCTCCCTCAAGTCCAACATCGGCCACGCGCAGGCCGCCGCCGGTGTCGCGGGCGTGATCAAGACGGTGCTGGCCCTGGGGCACGGGGTCCTGCCCCGGACGCTGCACGCCGACACCCCGTCCAGTCGCGTCGACTGGACCGCCGGAGCCGTCACCCTGCTCACCGAGCGCACCCCCTGGCCACAGCGGGGAGACGGGCCGCGCCGGGCCGGGGTCTCCGCCTTCGGGGCGAGCGGCACCAACGCCCACGTCATCCTGGAGTCCGCCGAGCAGCCGCAGGCCGCCGGGCAGCCCCAGAGCCCGATGGCGGTGGGGCCCAACGCCGCTTCCGCCGGGTCCGACCGGCTCGCCCGGTCCGACCGGTTCGCCGAGCCCGACCGGTCCGCCGAGGACCCCGTGCAGCCACGGCCCCTCGCCTGGGCGCTCTCCGCCCGGACCCCGTCCGCCCTTCGCGACCAGGCCCGCCGCCTCGCCGACCACGTCGCCGCCCGGCCCGCGGACCGTACCGACCCCGCCGCCGTCGCCTCCGCGCTCGCCCACGGCCGCACCGCCTTCGCGCACCGCGCCGTCGTCCTCGGGGACGACCTCGACGCCCTGCTGCACGGCCTCGGCTCCCTCGCCGGGGACGAACACCCCGACACCGGGGCGACCGTCACCGGGGAGGCGGCCGAGGACCGCCGCACCGCGTTCCTCTTCACCGGCCAGGGCAGCCAGCGACCCGGCACCGGCCGCGAACTGTACGCCGCCGAACCGGTGTTCGCCGCCGCCCTCGACGAGGTCTGCGCCGCCTTCGACCCCCACCTGCCGCGCCCGCTGCGCACCGTGATGTTCGCCGGGCCCGGTTCACCCGACGCAGCCCTCCTCGACCGCACCCGGTACACGCAGCCCGCGCTGTTCGCCCTCGAAGCCGCCCTGTACGCGTTCGTCACCTCAAGGGGCCTGCGGCCCGACGTCCTCGCCGGGCACTCCGTCGGCGAACTCACCGCCGCCTACGCGGCCGGGGTGTTCTCGCTGCCCGACGCGGCCCGGCTCGTCGCGGCCCGCGGCCGGCTGATGGACGAACTGCCCGGGGGCGGGGCCATGGCCGCGCTCCAGGCCGGAGAGGAGGAAGTGCGCCCCCTGCTGGCCGGACGGGAGGACCGGATCGACCTCGCCGCCGTCAACGGGCCGGCCGCCGTCGTGGTCGCCGGGGACGAGCCCGACGTGGCGGAGCTGGTCGAGCACTGGAAGAGCCGCGGTCGCGCCGCACGGCTCCTGACCGTCAGTCACGCCTTCCACTCGCCCCACATGGACGGCATGTTGACACAGTTCGAGGCGATCGCTCGCGGCGTCGAATTCCACCCGCCGAGGATTCCTGTCATGTCGAACCTGACCGGACGGCTCGCCACCGGCGACGCCCTGCGCACCGCGGACCACTGGGTCCGCCATGCGCGCCGTCCCGTACGGTTCCTCGACGGGATCCGCGCGCTGCGCGCCGAGGGCATCGACACCTTCGTCGAAATCGGCCCCGACGCCGTCCTCACGGCCATGACGCGCACCGTCCTCGACGACGACGCGGAACAGAGCGCCGGCACCGGATCCGCCACCACGTCCGCCACCACGTCCGGTACCGCCGCCTCCCCGGCCCCGGCCCCTGCCCCGGCCGCCTTCGCCGTGCTGCGCCGCGGCAAGCCCGAGGCCCGCACCTTCGCCCGTGCCATGGCCACCGCGTTCGTCCACGGCCTGCCCGTCGCCCCCGCCCCCGAGCCCGTCCCCGGTACCGGCCTCGCCGCCGAGCTGCCCACGTACGCGTTCCAGCGCACCCGGCACTGGCTCGCGGCCCCCGCGCCCGCGGCCCCGCTCGCCTCCGCCGGAGTCGACACCGCCGGACACCCCCTGCTCGCCGCCCGCGTCGAACTGCCCGACGCGCAGGGCGCCGTGTGGACCGCGACCCTGTCCACCGCCGCCCAGCCCTGGCTCGCCGGGCACACCGTCGCCGGCCGTACCGTCCTCCCCGGCACCGCCCTCCTCGAACTCGCCCTCACGGCGGCCGCCGGCGACGCACTCGCGGAGCTCACCTTCGAGAACCCGCTCGTCCTGCCCGAAGACGCCGCCGTCCGCCTGCGCGTCCACCTCGGCCCCGCCGACGCCGACGCCACCCGGACCGTCCGCGTCGACTCCGCCCCGGCCGGCACCACCGACTGGACCCCGCACGCCACCGGCCGCACCGCGCCTCCCGTCCCCACCGCCCCCGACGCGGCCGCCTTCGACGGCCTCACCGGCAGCTGGCCGCCCGTCGGCGCCGAACCCGTCGCCCTGGACGGCGAGTACGCCCGCTTCGCCGCCGCCGGCATCGGCTACGGCCCCGCCTTCCAGGGACTCCGGGCCGTCTGGCGGCGCGGCGAGGACGTCTTCGCGTACGCCGCCCTGCGCCCGGAGGAGAGCGCCGACGCCACCGCGTACGGACTCCACCCGGCCCTCCTCGACGCCGCCCTGCACGCCGTCACCGCCGCCCGGCCCGACGCCCACGGGCTCGTCCCGTTCTCCTGGACCGGTACCGCCCTGCACACCCGCGGCGCCGACGCCCTGCGCGTCCGGATCTCCCCGGCCGGCCCCGACGCCTACACCGTCAGCGCCACCGACCCCGAAGGCCGGCCCGTCCTCGGCGCCGCGTCCCTCGCGCTGCGCCGGGTCGCCACCGACCGGATCGCCGCCGCGGCCCCCGGCCGCACCCCGCTGCTCCAGCCGGCCTGGACCCCGCTCCCCGCCGGCCCGGCCGGCCCCGCCGCCCCCGCCTGGCACCTGCTCGGTACGGGCACCCCCGCCCTGGCCGACGCCCTGGCCGCCACTGGCGCCTCCGTCCACCACCACCCCGGCGGCGACCTCGCCCGCGCCCTCGACTCCGTACCGGCCGGGGCGGCCCACGTCCTCGCCGACCTGCGGGCCGACCCGCGCGGCGCCGACGGACCGCAGGCCGTGGGCCGTGCCGTGCTCGCCCTCGCCCAGCGCTGGCTCGCCGACGAACGGCCCGAAGGGGCCCGGCTCACCGTCCTCACCCACGGCGCCACCGACGCCGGCCCCGCGGGGTCCGTCACCGACCCCGCCGCCGCCGTAGCCTGGGGCCTGCTGCGCTCCGCGCAGACCGAACACCCCGGCCGGTTCGCCCTCGCAGACACCGACGAGGAGCCGGCCTCCTACGCCGCACTCCCCGCCGCCCTCACCCGTACCGACCACCCCGGACAGCTCGCCGTCCGCTCCGGGACCGCCCACACCCCCGGCGTCGAACGCAACCGGGACGCCCGGCGCGAGCGGCCCTGGAACCCGGCCGGCACCGTCCTGATCACCGGCGGCACCGGTGGCCTCGGCTCCGCCGTGGCCCGCCACCTCGTCACCCGCCACGGCGTACGGCACCTGCTGCTGACCGGCCGCCGAGGCCCCGACGCCCCCGGCGCCGAAGCACTCGCCGCCGAACTGCGCGCCCTCGGCGCCGAGGTGACCCTCGCCGCCTGCGACGCCGCCGACCGCACCGCGCTGGCCGCACTCCTCGACGCCGTGCCGCCCGCACACCCCCTCACCGCGGTGGTGCACACCGCGGGCGTCCTCGACGACGGCCTCCTCACCGCCCAGGACCCGGAGCGCCTCGCCGCCGTCCTGCGGCCCAAGGCCGACGCCGTCCACGCCCTCCACGAGCTCACCGCCCACCTGCCGCTCGACGCCTTCGTGCTCTTCTCCTCCGCCGCCGGCCTGCTCGGCAGCGCCGGACAGTCCACCTACGCCGCCGCCAACGCCCACCTCGACGCCTTCGCCGCCTGGCGCCACGCCCAAGGACTGCCCGCCGTCTCCCTCGCCTGGGGCCCCTGGGCCGGCGACGGCATGGCCGGCGCCCTCGACGGCGCCGACGCCGCCCGGCTGCGCCGCACCGGCCTCGTCGCGCTCCCGCAGGCCGAGGCCCTCGACCTCTTCGACGCGGCCCGTGCCACCGGCCGCCCCGTCCTGCTGCCGCTGCGCCTCGACCGGACCGCCGCCCGGGAGGCCGGGGACGCGCTTCCGCCCGTCCTCGGCTCCCTGCTCGGCCCGGACGGGCGACCTGCCGCCGCGCCCCGGCCCGACGCCCCCGGCCCCCGGCGGGAGACCCTCGCCGACCGGATCGCGGGCCTGTCCCGCGCCGAACGCCCGGCACTGCTCCTGGACCTCGTACGCACCGAGGTCGCGCGCGTCCTCGGATTCGCCGGCCCGTCCGACGTCGGCGCGCACCGCAGCTTCCGGGAAGCCGGCTTCGACTCGCTCACCGCCGTCGAACTGCGCAACCGGCTCAGTGCCGAGACCGGCCTGCGCCTGACACCGACCCTCGTCTTCGACCACCCGACGCCCCGGGCCCTCGCCGAACACCTCGACGCGGAACTGCCCGGCGCCGAAGCCTCCGTGCTCGCCCTGATCGGGCAGCTCGGCGCGGCGACCGCACGGGCCGACCTCGACCAGGACGCCCGCCGAACGGTCGCCGACCACCTGAACGCGCTGCTCGCCGAACTCGGCACCACGGTCACCGCCACGGAAACCGCCACCGCCACCACCGCGCCGGCCACCGCCGGGGCCCCGGCGGACCCGGGCCGCGGCCAGGTCACCGAACTGCTCCACTCCGCATCCGACGACGAACTGTTCCAGCTGCTCGACAGCGGCTTCCGCTCCATCTGAAGCCCTGCACCGACACCTCCAGGGGAGAGCCGTGTCCGCTCACGACACCAACCAGGACGCCACGGGCAACGAAACCAGGCTCCGTGAATACCTCCGCCGCGCCATGGCCGAACTGCACGAGACGCAGGCACGGCTGCGCGAGGCCGAGGAGCGCGGCAACGAGCCGATCGCGATCGTGGGGATGGCGTGCCGTTTTCCGGGTGGGGTGAGTTCTCCGGAGGGGTTGTGGGATCTGGTGTCCTCGGGTGTGGACGCGGTGTCCGGTTTCCCGGTGGACCGTGGGTGGGACGTGGAGGGGCTGTTTGATCCGGAGCCTGGTGTTCCTGGTCGTTCGTATGTGCGGGAGGGGGGTTTCCTGCATGAGGCGGGGGAGTTCGATGCGGACTTCTTCGGTATTTCGCCGCGTGAGGCGGTGGCGATGGATCCGCAGCAGCGGTTGTTGCTGGAGACGTCGTGGGAGGCGTTGGAGCGGGCGGGTGTGCCGGCTTCGTCGTTGCGGGGATCGCGCACGGGTGTCTTCGTCGGCGCCATGTACCACGACTACGGCACCGACCGCCCCGCCGCCCTCGACGACACCGGTGGCTACGGCGGCACCGGCACCTCCGGCAGCGTCGTCTCCGGCCGCATCTCCTTCGCCCTGGGGCTGGAGGGCCCGGCGGTGACCGTCGACACGGCCTGCTCCTCCTCCCTGGTCGCACTGCACCTCGCCGCGCAGTCCCTGCGCACGGGTGAATGCGACATCGCCCTGGCCGGCGGCGTCACCGTGATGGCGACCCCCTCCACCTTCGTGGAGTTCTCGCAGCAGCGGGGGCTGGCGGTGGACGGCCGGTGCAAGGCGTTCTCGGACGCGGCGGACGGTACGGGCTGGGCCGAGGGTGTGGGGATGCTGCTGGTGGAGCGGCTGTCGGACGCGGTGGCGCGGGGTCATCGGGTGCTGGCGGTGGTGCGTGGTTCGGCGGTGAACCAGGACGGTGCGAGCAATGGTCTGACGGCGCCGAACGGTCCGTCGCAGCAGCGGGTGATCCGGGCGGCGTTGGAGAGTGCGGGGCTCGGGGTTGCTGATGTGGATGTGGTGGAGGCGCACGGTACGGGTACGCGTTTGGGTGATCCGATCGAGGCGCAGGCGTTGCTGGCGACGTACGGTCAGCGTCCGGCTGGTCAGCCTTTGTGGTTGGGGTCGTTGAAGTCGAACATCGGGCATGCGCAGGCGGCTGCGGGTGTGGGTGGTGTCATCAAGATGGTGATGGCGCTGGAGCACGGGCGGCTTCCGAGGACGTTGCATGTGGGTGTGCCGTCTTCCCAGGTGGACTGGGAGGCGGGTGCGGTCGAGCTGCTGGCCGAGGAGCGTGTGTGGCCTGAGGTGGGTCGGGTGCGGCGTGCGGGGGTGTCGTCCTTCGGTGTGAGCGGGACGAACGCGCACGTGATCCTGGAGCAGGCCCCGGCCCGGGTGGAGGAGGCGGTGGAGGCGGCGCGTGAGCTTCCCGTCGTTCCGCTGGTGCTGACCGCCCGCTCCGAAACCGCCCTCCACGCGCAGGCCGAACGCCTGCGCACCCACATCGAGCGGGAGCCCGCACCGCGTCCGCTGGACGTGGCGTGGAGCCTGGTCACCGGCCGTTCGATGCTGGAACACCGCCGGGTGCTCCTCGGCGGCACCACCGTCCAGGGCGCGAACGTGGAGACCGGTCGTCGGGTGCTGGTGTTTCCGGGTCAGGGGACGCAGTGGGTGGGGATGGGTGCGGAGCTGCTCGACTCTTCCCCGGTGTTCGCGGGGCGGTTGCGGGAGTGTGCTGATGCTCTGGCGCCGTTCGTGGACTTCGATGTGGTGGAGGTGTTGCGGGAGGGGCGTTCGCTGGAGCGGGTGGATGTGGTCCAGCCCGTCACCTGGGCCGTGATGGTCTCGCTCGCCGAGCTGTGGCGCTCCCTCGGACTGGTGCCGGATGCCGTCGTCGGGCATTCGCAGGGTGAGATCGCAGCTGCTGTCGTGTCGGGGGCGTTGTCCCTTGCGGATGCGGCGCGGGTGGTTGCGTTGCGGGCTCAGGTGATCGGCCGTGAGCTGGCCGGTCTGGGCGGCATGGCGTCGATTCCGTTGCCGTTGGAGGTTGTTGAGGCGCGGCTTGGGGTGTGGGCGGGCCGGCTGGGTGTGGCTGCGGTGAACGGGCCGTCGAGCACGGTCGTCGCCGGGGATGCGGATGCGGTGGCCGCGTTCGTCGCGGAGGCGGTGGAGGAGGGGATCCGGGCCCGTCAGGTGCCCGTCGACTACGCCTCGCACTCCGTGCATGTGGAGCGGATCGAGGCCGAGCTGCTGGATGTTCTCGGCCCGATTGTGCCGCGCAGGGCGGAGATCCCGTTCTACTCGACCGTGAGTGCCGGGTCGGTCGACACCACCGGTCTCGATGCCGGGTACTGGTACCGCAACCTGCGTCACCCCGTCCGTTTCGAGGAGACCGTCAAGGTCCTCCTGGACAACGGCTTCGCCACCTTCGTCGAGTCCAGCGCGCACCCCGTCCTCACCATGGGCATCCAGGAGACCGCCGAGGCCCTCGGCGCCCACGCCGTCACCACCACCGGTTCGCTCCGCCGTGACGAAGGCGGCCTGGAACGCTTCCTGACGTGTGCCGCCGAGCTCTTCGTGCGCGGCACCGACATCGACTGGGCCCGGCTCTTCGAGGGCACCGGCGCCCGCCGCGTCGAGCTGCCCACCTACGCCTTCCAGCGCACCCACCACTGGCTGCCCGCCGCCCCCGCCCAGGCCCGTGCCGGCGCCGACGGGCCGGAGCCCCTCGGCTACCGCGTCGGCTGGCACAGCCTGCGCGGCGACGACACCGCCGCCCGGCTGCACGGTCGCTGGCTGCTCGTCCTGCCCGACTCCCCGGCCGGCCGCGCCGACGCGGAATCCGCCCGGCAGGCCCTCACCGGCCTCGGGGCGGCCGTCGAGACCCTCGCCATCGATCCCGTCCACGCCGACCGCTCCCTCCTGCGGGCCCACCTCGCCGAGGCCGCCGGCCGCCCCGGCGCCCAGCCGCTCACCGGTGTCCTGTCGCTGCTCTCCCTCACGCCCGGCGAGCACCCCGACCACCCGGGCGTCCCCCTCGGCCTCACCGCCACCCTCACCCTGGCGCAGGCCGCCGCGGACGCCGGGACCGAGGCCCGGCTGTGGGCCGCGACCACCGGCGCGGTCGCCGTGTCGCCCGCCGAGTCCCCCTCGCCCGTACAGGCCCAGACCTGGGGTCTGGGGCGGGTCGCCGCGCTGGAACTGCCCTCCCAGTGGGGCGGTCTCGTCGACCTGCCCGCCGAGCCCGACGACCGCTCCTTCCGGCGGCTGGCCGCCTTCCTCGCCGCGCCGGGAGCGGAGGACCAGGTCGCCGTACGCGGGTCCGGCACCTACGGGCGCCGGCTCCTCCCGGCCACCCCCGGCCGTACCCCGCAAGCCCCTGCCGGGAACGGCACCGTCCTGCTCGTCGGCGACACCGCTCCCGTAGCCGGAGTCCTCGCCCGCCGGCTGCTCGCCGACGGCGCCGGTCACGTCGTCCTCGCCGGACCCGCCGCGACCCTGCCCGACCCCTCCGGCGAGGACTTCGCCGACCTCGCCGACCGCACCACCCTCGCCGCGTGCGACCTCGCCGACGACGCCGCGCTGCGCTCCCTCCTCGCCCGGTACACGCCCTCCGCCGTGTACGTCGCCCCGCCGGCCGCCGCGCTCACCGCCCTCGGGGACACGACCCTGGAGGGCTTCGCGGCGGCCGTCACCGCCAAGAGCGGCCTCGCGGGCCGTCTCGACGCCCTGCTCGGCACGCTCCCCGACGGTGCCGCGCCGGACACCCTCGTCCTGTTCTCCTCCGTCGCCGGCGTGTGGGGCGGCGCCGGGCAGGGCGGCTACGCGGCCGGCACCGCCTACCTCGACGCCCTTGCCGAACAGCGCCGCCACCGCGGGCTCCCCGCCGTCTCGGTGGCCTGGACCCCGTGGCGGGACGCCCTCACCGGGCCCGCCGCCGAGCGGCTGCTCCGCGCGGGCCTGGCCCTCCTGGAGCCCGAGCGGGCCCTCGACGCACTCGGCACGCTCGTCGCGCGCCGCGAGAGCGGCATCGTCGTCGCCGACGTCGACTGGGAACGCTTCGCGCCCGCTTACACCGCCGCCCGCCCCGGCACCCTCCTCGACGAGCTGCCCGCCGTACGGGCGCTGCGCGCAGCCGAACGGCGGGCCGCCGAGGACGTCCGCGACACCCCCGGAGCCCTCGCGGCCGGCCTGCGCGGGAAGAACGCCGAGGAGCGGCGCCGCGAACTGCTGCGGCTGGTCCGTACCCACGTGGCGGCCGTCCTCGGCCACACCTCCGCCGAGGACGTCACACCCGACCGGGCGTTCCGGGAACTCGGCGTGAACTCCGTGACCGCCGTCGAACTGCGCAACCGGCTGCGCGAGGCCACCGGGCTGGACCTGCCGGCCTCCCTCGTCTTCGACCACCCCACCAGCGCGGCCGTCGCCCGCCACCTCCACGAACTGGCGTCGGGCGGACCCGACGAACAGGCGGACGGCCCGTTCGCCACCGCCCACGCCGGCGGGGACGCGGAACCCGTCGCGATCGTCGCCATGGCCTGCCGGTTCCCCGGCGGCATCAACACCCCCGACGAGCTGTGGCAGCTGGTGCGCGGCGGCGGCGACGCCATCTCCACCTTCCCCACCAACCGCGGCTGGGACCTGGACGGCCTCTACGACCCGGACCCCGACGCGAAGGGCCGTACGTACGTCCGCGAAGGCGGCTTCCTCCACGAGGCCCCCGACTTCGACCCGGAGTTCTTCGGCATCTCGCCCCGCGAGGCCCTCGCCATGGACCCGCAGCAGAGGCTCCTGCTGGAAACCTCCTGGGAGGCCATGGAGCGGGCCGGAATCGACCCCGGCCTGCTGCGCGGCAGCCGGACCGGCGTGTTCGTCGGCACCAACGGCCAGCACTACATGCCGCTGCTGCAGAACGGTGACGAGGACTTCGACGGCTACCTCGGCACCGGAAACTCCGCCAGCGTCATGTCGGGCCGCCTCTCGTACGTCTTCGGGCTCGAAGGCCCCGCGGTGACCGTCGACACCGCCTGCTCGGCTTCCCTGGTCGCCCTGCACCTGGCCGTGCAGTCGCTGCGCCGCGGCGAATGCGGCCTGGCCCTCGTCGGCGGCGCCACCGTCATGTCCACGCCCGAGATGCTCGTCGAGTTCTCCCGCCAGCGCGTCATGTCGCCCACCGGCCGCTCCCGCGCCTTCGCGGCCTCCGCCGACGGCGTCGCCCTGGGCGAGGGGGCCGGCCTGCTGCTCGTCGAGCGGCTCTCCGACGCCGAACGCAACGGGCACCCCGTCCTCGCCGTCATCCGCGGCTCCGCCGTCAACCAGGACGGCGCCTCCAACGGACTCACCGCCCCCAACGGCCCCTCCCAGCAGCGCGTCATCCGCCAGGCCCTCGCCGACGCCGGCCTGGAGCCCGGTGACATCACCGCCGTCGAGGCGCACGGCACCGGTACGGAACTGGGCGACCCCATCGAGGCGCAGGCCGTCCTCGCCACCTACGGCGAAGGCCGCTCCACCGAGGACCCGCTGTGGCTCGGATCCGTGAAGTCCAACATCGGTCACACCCAGGCCGCCGCCGGAGTCGCCGGCGTCATCAAGATGGTGCTCGCGCTGCGCGGCCGGACCCTGCCCCGCACCCTGCACGTCGACGAGCCCACCCCGCGCGTCGACTGGTCGTCCGGAGCGGTGTCCCTGCTCACCGACGACGTCGACTGGCCGCAGGCCGACACCCCCCGCCGGGCCGCCGTGTCCGCGTTCGGCATCAGCGGCACCAACGCCCACGTCATCGTCGAGGAAGCCCCCCGCCCCGCCGCCACCGGCCCCGACACCGCGCCCGCGCCCGGCGCCGACACCGACGGGTGGGAGGAGGTCACCGTCCCGCTGCTGCTGTCCGCGCGCTCCGACAACGCCCTGCGCGCCCAGGCGGCCCGGCTGCGCGCCGGACTCCTCGAACACCCTGGCACCCACCCCGCCGACGCCGGCTACACCCTGCTCAAGGCCCGCTCCCGGTTCGCCCGCCGGGCCGCCGTCATCGGCGAGAGCCGTGAGGAGATCCTCGACGCCCTCAACGCACTCGCCCAGGACCGGCCGCACCTGGCCGTACTGCGGGGGGCCGCCGGCCCCGGCGACCGCGTCGTGTTCGTCTTCCCCGGCCAGGGCTCCCAGTGGCCCGCCATGGCCGACGGGCTCCTCGACCGGTCGCCCGCCTTCCGGGAGGCCGTCCTCGCCTGCGACGCCGCCCTCGGCTCCTACCTGGACTGGTCCGTCATGGACGTCCTGCGGCAGGTTCCCGGCGCGCCCTCGCTCGGCCGCGTCGACGTCGTCCAGCCCATCCTGTTCACCATGATGGTGTCGCTGGCCGCCGCCTGGCGGTCCCTCGGCGTCCACCCGTCGGCCGTCGTCGGCCACTCCCAGGGCGAGATCGCCGCCGCGTACGTGTCCGGCGGGCTCTCCCTCGACGACGCGGCCCGCATCGTCGCCCTGCGCAGCCAGGCCTGGCTGACCCTCGCGGGCAAGGGCGGCATGATCGCCGTGTCGCTGGCACCCGACGCACTGCGGCGCCGCCTGGAGCGGTTCGGCGACCGGCTGTCCGTCGCCGCCGTCAACAGCCCCGGCACCGCCGCCGTCGCCGGGGAGCCCGCCGCCCTGCGCGAACTCCTCGACGAGCTGACCGCGCAGGGCGTCCACGCCCGTGCCATCCCCGGCGTGGACACGGCCGGGCACTCCGCCCAGGTCGACGCCCTCAAGGAGCACCTCCTGGAGGTCCTCGCCCCCGTCGCCCCGCGGACCGGCGGGATCCCCTTCTACTCCACCGTCACCGGCGGCCTCCTCGACACCGCCGCACTGGACTCCGCGTACTGGTACCGCAACATGCGCGAACCCGTCGAGTTCGAGCGGGCCGTCCGCTCCCTCATCGCCGACGGCCACGAGGTCTTCCTCGAATCCAGCCCCCACCCGATGCTCGCGGCCTCCCTCCAGGAGACCATCGCCGACACCGGCGCCCACGCCGCCGTCCTCGCCACCCTGCGCCGCGACAAGGGCGGCGCCCGCTGGTTCGGCGCCGCGCTCGGCATGGCCCACGTCAGCGGCGTCGAGATCGACGCGGACGCCCTCTTCGGCAGCGGCTCCCGCCGGGTGGAACTGCCCACCTACCCCTTCCAGCGCGAGCGCTACTGGTACAACGCGCCCGCCCGCCGCGGCGACGCCGCCTCCGTGGGCCTCCACGAGGCCGGGCACCCCCTGCTCGGCGCCGGCGTGGAACTCCCCGAGTCCGGATCGGTCGTCTACACCGCCCGCATCGGCGCCGACACCCAGCCCTGGCTCGCCGACCACGCCCTGCTGGGCACCGTACTGCTGCCCGGCGCGGCCCTCGTCGACCTGGCCCTGTGGGCCGGCCGGCAGTCCGGCTGCGACCGCCTCGACGAGCTGATCCTCCAGGCGCCCCTGGTCCTGCCCGACACCGGCGCCGTCGAACTGCGCCTGCTCGTCTCCGCCGCCGACGGGGAGGGACGGCGCACCCTCACCGTCCACTCCCGCGCCGCGGGCGCCGCCCCCGGCTCGCCCTGGCAGCGGCACGCGGAGGCCGTCGCCGCCCCCGCCGGGGACACACCGCCCGCCGCCGCTCCCGCGTGGCCGGCGCCCGCCGCCCGGCCCGCGTCCCGCCCGGCCCCCGACTCCTTCTACGAGGAGTTCACCGCCCGCGGCTACGACTACGGCCCGCACTTCCGCGGCTTCCGCGACGGCTGGCGCGACGGCACCGCCGTCCACGCCGAGGTGGCCCTGCCCCCGCAGACCCGCGAGGGCTCCGCCGGCTTCGGTGTCCACCCGGCGCTCCTCGACGCGGCGCTCCAGGCGATGAGCCTCGGCGCGTTCTTCCCCGACGACGGCCGCGCCCGCATGCCGTTCGCCGTCCGCGGCGTCCGCCTGCACGCCGAGGGCGCCGACCGGCTGCGCGTCACCGTCACCCCCGCCGGCCCCGACGCCGTCACCCTGCGCTGCGCCGACGAGGACGGCCGCCCCGTCCTCGACGTGGACGAACTCCTCGTCCGTACCGTCTCCGACGAGCAGCTCGCCGCCGCCGCGGGCCCCGCGGGCGCCCTGCGGGGCGGATCCCTCCACGAGGTGACCTGGCCGCGGCAGCACACCGCCGCGGCCCCGCCCGGACGCCGCATCGCCGTCGTCGGCGAGGACCACGCCAAGGTCCTCGCCGCCCTGGAGAGCACCGGCGGCCACGGCGACTGGTACCCCGACCTGGCCGCGCTGTTCGCCGACACCGACGCCGTCACCCCCGACAGCGTCGTCGTCTCCTTCCCCCAGCACCCCCGCCCCGACGCCGCGACCGCCCACACCGTCACCCACCGGACCCTCGACCTCGCCCGGACCTGGCTGGACGCCCCCGAACGGTACGCGCACACCGCCCTCACCCTCGTCACCCGCGGCGCCGTCGCCACCGCCCCCGACGAGCACGTCACCGACCCGGCGACCGCCACCCTGTGGGGCCTGATCCGCTCCGCCCAGTCCGAGGAACCCGGCCGCTTCGCCCTCCTCGACCTGGACCCCGCCGCCGTCGACGGCACCGCCCTGACCGCCGCCCTGGCCGGCACCGAACCCCAGCTCGCCGTCCGCGGCGCCGCCGTCCGCGCACCCCGGCTGGCCCGCGCCGGCACCACCGACCCCCGTACGGACCTCCTCGTACCGGACGCCGGCACCACCGCCTGGCGGCTCGCCACCGACGGCGGCGGCACCCTCGAAGGCCTGCGCCTCGCCCCCGCCCCCGACACCCTGGCCCCCCTGGAGGAAGGCCAGGTACGGATCTCCGTACGGGCCGCCGGCATCAACTTCCGCGACACCCTCATCGCGCTGGGCATGTATCCCGGCGAAGCGGCCGTCATGGGAGCCGAGGGCGCCGGCGTCGTCACCGAGGTCGGACCCGGCGTGAGCACCCTCACCCCCGGAGACCGGGTCCTCGGCATGTGGACCGGCGGATTCGGCCCGTACGCCGTCGCCGACCACCGCATGGTCGCCCCGGTCCCGGCCGGCTGGACCTACGCCGAAGCCGCCTCCGTCCCCGCCGTGTTCCTCACCGCCCACTACGCGCTGACCCGCCTGGCCCGGGCCACCCCCGGCCAGTCCCTGCTCGTCCACGCGGCCGCCGGCGGCGTCGGCATGGCCGCCCTGCAACTGGCCCGCCACCTCGGCCTCACGGTCCACGCCACCGCGAGCACCGGCAAGTGGGACACCCTGCGCGGCCTCGGCCTCACCGACGACGCCATCGCCGACTCCCGCACCACCGGCTTCGCCGACGCCTTCCTCACCCGCACCGCGGGCCGCGGCGTCGACATCGTCCTCAACTCCCTCGCCGGGGAATTCGTCGACGCCTCCCTGCGGCTCCTGCCCCGCGGCGGCCACTTCCTCGAACTGGGCAAGGCCGACGTCCGCGACCCGCGGACCGTCGCCGCCGCCCACCCCGGCACCCACTACCAGGCCTTCGACCTCGTCCAGGCCGGCCCCGAAACGGTCGGGGAGATGCTCCGCGAACTCCTCGTCCTGTTCGAGGCGGGCGTGCTGCGGCCCCTGCCGCTGACCGTCCACGAGGTCCGGCACGCCCGCGAGGCGTTCCGCACCCTCAGCCAGGCCCGCCACACCGGAAAGCTCGTCCTGACCATGCCGCCCGCCTTCGGGCCCCACGGCACGGTCCTCGTCACCGGGGGCACCGGCACCCTCGGCAGCGCGGTCGCCCGCCACCTCGTCACCGCACACGGCGTACGCCACCTCGTCCTCGCCGGCCGACAGGGCCCCGAAGCCGAAGGCGCCGCCGAACTCGCCGACGAACTCGCCGGGCTCGGCGCCCGCGTCACCGTACGGGCCTGCGACGCGGCCGACCGCGACCAGCTCGCCGCGCTGCTCGCCGCCGTCCCCGCCGCCCACCCGCTGACCGCGGTCGTCCACACCGCCGGCGTCCTCTCCGACGGCACCCTGGCCACCCTCACCCCCGAAACCCTCGACACCGTCCTGCGTCCCAAGGTCGACGCCGTACTGAACCTGCACGACCTCACCAAGGACCTCGACCTGTCGGCGTTCGTCCTCTACTCCTCCTCGTCCGCGCTGTTCGGCAGCCCCGGCCAGGGCGGCTACGCGGCCGCCAACGCCTTCCTCGACGCGTTCGCCGACCACCGCCGCTCCCTGGGACTGCCCGGCGTCTCCCTCGCCTGGGGCCTGTGGTCCAGCAACAGCCGCATGGCCGGCCACCTCGACCAGAGCGGCATGCACCGCCGTCTCGCCCGAGGCGGCGTCATGCCCCTCACCGACGCCGAGGGCCTCGCGCTCTTCGACGCCGCCCAGACACTGGACACCCCCCTCCAGGTCCCGATCCGCCTCAACCCGGCGGCCCTGCGCGCCGCCGGACCCGTCCCCCCGTTCCTCAGCGCCCTCGTCGGCACGACGGACGCCCCCAGCGGCCCCCGGCAGCCCAGCGGCCCCACCGGCACCCTCGCCGACCGCCTTCCGGGCGTGCCCGCCGAGGAACAGGAGGAACTGCTCCTGGACGCCGTACGCGCCCACGCCGCGGCCGTCCTCGGCCACGGCGGCCCCGAGGGCATCACCGTCGACCGCGCCTTCAAGGAACTCGGCTTCGACTCCCTCACCGCCGTCGAGATGCGCAACCGGCTCGCCGCCGACACCGGGCTGCGCCTGGCCGCGACCCTGGTCTTCGACCACCCCACCCCGGTGGCCCTCGCCGCACACCTGCACCGCGCCCTCGCACCGCGGGACGACACCGAGGCCACCCCGGCCGCCGACGCCCGCGGCACCTCGGTCATGGCGGAACTCGACCGCCTGGAGGCCCTCTTCGGATCCCTGTCCGGCGGGGCCGCGCACGGCGCCACGGGCCCCGACGAAGCCGCCCACAAGGAGATCGCCAACCGGCTCGCGGCCCTCACCGGCCTGTGGAACGGCATCGGCGGCCCGAACGGCACGAACGGCACGAACGGCACGCACGGCACCACCGGGGGCACCGGGCCCTCGGACCCCGGCGGATCCGTCGCCGTGTCCCTGGAGGACGCCGACGACGACGAGATCTTCGCATTCATCGACGAGCGGTTCTGAACCGCACAGCACGTGACGGGTGACGAGACATGGCGAACGAAGACAAGCTCCGCGAATACCTGAAGCGGGCCACGACCGAACTGCACCGCACCAGCGAACGCCTCAAGGACCTGGAGTCCCGGGCCCACGAGCCGATCGCGATCGTAGGCATGGCCTGCCGCTTCCCCGGCGGCGCCGACAGCCCCGAGGCCCTGTGGAAGCTGGTCTCCTCCGGCACCGACGCGGTCTCCCCCTTCCCGGGGGACCGCGGCTGGGACGTCGAGGGCCTCTACGACCCCGACCCCGACGCGGCCGGTCGCTCCTACTGTCGCGAAGGCGGCTTCCTGGACGCGGCGGGCGCCTTCGACCCCGCCTTCTTCGGCATCTCCCCGCGCGAGGCGGTGGCCATGGATCCCCAGCAGCGGCTGCTGCTGGAAACCTCCTGGGAGGCCCTCGAACGGGCCGGAGTCGACCCCCGGTCCCTGCACGGCAGCCGCACCGGCGTGTTCGTCGGTGCCTGGGACGGCGGCTACACCTCCGGCGTCCACGCGCCGTCCGCCCAGCTCGAAGGCGACCTGCTCACCGGCAGCGTCGTCAGCTTCACCTCCGGCCGCATCGCCTACACCCTCGGCCTGGAAGGCCCCGCGGTGACCGTCGACACGGCTTGCTCGTCCTCCCTGGTCGCCCTGCACCAGGCCGCCCAGTCCCTGCGCCGCGGCGAGTGCGACCTCGCCCTGGCCGGCGGCGTCACCGTCATGTCGACACCCGCCGTCTTCGTCCAGTTCTCCCGCCAGCGCGGTGTGGCCACCGACGGCCGCTGCAAGGCCTTCGCGGACTCCGCGGACGGCTTCGGCCCCGGGGAGGGCGCCGGGATCCTGCTCGTCGAACGGCTCTCCGACGCCGTGCGCAAGGGACACCGCGTCCTGGCCGTCCTGCGCGGCTCCGCCGTCAACCAGGACGGCGCCAGCAACGGCCTCACCGCGCCCAGCGGCGCCGCACAGCAGCGCGTCATCCGCCAGGCCCTCGCCGACGCCCAGGTCACCGCCGCCGACGTCGACGCGGTCGAGGCCCACGGCACCGGCACGAAGCTGGGCGACCCGATCGAGGTCCAGGCCCTCATGGACACCTACGGCAGTGCCCGAAGCGTCGAACAGCCTTTGTGGTTGGGGTCGTTGAAGTCGAACATCGGGCATGCGCAGGCGGCTGCGGGTGTGGGTGGTGTCATCAAGATGGTGATGGCGCTGGAGCACGGGCGGCTTCCGAGGACGTTGCATGTGGGTGTGCCGTCTTCGGAGGTGGACTGGGAGGCGGGTGCGGTCGAGCTGCTGGCCGAGGAGCGTGTGTGGCCTGAGGTGGGTCGGGTGCGGCGTGCGGGGGTGTCGTCCTTCGGTGTGAGCGGGACGAACGCGCACGTGATCCTGGAGCAGGCCCCGCTGACGGAGCCCGCCGCGGAAGCGGACTCCCGGGAGCTGCCGGTGGTCCCCGTGGTGGTGTCCGCCAGGTCGGCGGCGGGCCTGCGTGACCAGGTGGAACGCCTGCGCACCCACATGGAACGGGAGCCCGCACCGCGTCCGCTGGACGTGGCGTGGAGCCTGGCCACGGGCCGTTCGATGCTGGAACACCGCCGGGTGGTCCTCGGCGGTACGACCGTCGAGGGTGTGGCGGGGTCGTTCGGTCGTCGGGTGCTGGTGTTTCCGGGTCAGGGGACGCAGTGGGTGGGGATGGGTGCGGAGCTGCTCGACTCTTCCCCGGTGTTCGCGGGGCGGTTGCGGGAGTGTGCTGATGCTCTGGCGCCGTTCGTGGATTTCGATGTGGTGGAGGTGTTGCGGGAGGGGCGTTCGCTGGAGCGGGTGGATGTGGTCCAGCCCGTGACGTGGGCGGTGATGGTTTCGCTCGCCGAGGTGTGGCGTTCGCTGGGTGTGGTGCCGGATGCGGTGGTCGGGCATTCGCAGGGTGAGATCGCAGCTGCTGTCGTGTCGGGGGCGTTGTCCCTTGCGGATGCGGCGCGGGTGGTTGCGTTGCGGGCTCAGGTGATCGGGCGTGAGTTGGCGGGTCTGGGGGGTATGGCGTCGATTCCGTTGCCGTTGGAGGTTGTTGAGGCGCGGCTTGGGGTGTGGGCGGGCCGGCTGGGTGTGGCTGCGGTGAACGGGCCGTCGAGCACGGTCGTCGCCGGGGATGCGGATGCGGTGGCCGCGTTCGTCGCGGAGGCGGTGGAGGAGGGGATCCGGGCCCGTCAGGTGCCCGTCGACTACGCCTCGCACTCTGCGCATGTGGAGCGGATCGAGGCCGAGCTGCTGGATGTTCTCGGCCCGATTGTGCCGCGCAGGGCGGAGATCCCGTTCTACTCGACCGTGACCGGCGGCCTCCTGACGGAGACCGTGCTCGATGCCGGGTACTGGTACCGCAACCTGCGCCATCCCGTCCGCTTCGAGGACACGGTGCGCAAGCTGATCGCCAAGGGATTCGGGACGTTCGTCGAGTCCAGTGCGCACCCCGTCCTCACCATGGGCGTCCAGGAGACGGCCGAGGCGGTCGGTGCCGAGGTGGTCACCACCGGTTCGCTCCGCCGTGACGAAGGCGGACTCCAGCGGTTCCTGACGTGTGCCGCCGAGCTCTTCGTGCGCGGCACCGACATCGACTGGGCGCAGCTCTTCGAGGGCACCGGCGCCCGCCGCGTCGACCTGCCCACCTACGCCTTCCAACAGCGGCACTACTGGCTGGAGCCCTCGATCCCGGCCGCGTCCCGGGCCCTGGAGGCGTCCGGCGTCGACGGGTGGCGGTACCGGGCCGGGTGGAAGAAGCTGCCGGGCCGTGAGCTTCCGGCCCGGCTGGACGGGACCTGGCTGCTGGTGGTCGCCGACGGGCTCGCGTCCGGTCTGGCCGACGAGGCGGAAGCGGCCCTCGTACGGCACGGCGCCCGCGTCGAGCGGTTCGTCCTCGACGCGGCGACCGCCACCCGCGCCGCCCTGGCCGCCGCTCTCGCCGGGCACACCGCCCCGGCCGGGATCCTCTCCCTCCTCGGTACGGGCGAACTCCCGCACCCCGAGGGGTCCGACGTGCCCCTGGCCGTGGCCGGTACCACCCTGCTCGCCCAGGCCGCCGTCGACGCGGGCCTCACGGCCGGGATCTGGGCCCTCACCCGGGGCGCCGTCGCCGTCTCCCCGGGCGAACTCCCGCACTCCGCCGGAGCCCAGCTCTGGGGCCTCGGGCGCGGGATCGCCCTGGAGCACCCCCGTCTGTGGGGCGGGCTCGTGGACCTGCCCGAGGCTCCCGACCGGCGCGCCTGGCAGCAGGTGGCCGCCGCCCTGACCGGTACCACCGGTGAGGACCAGATCGCCCTGCGGGCCTCCGGCACCTACGGGCGCCGGCTCGTCCCGGCGGACCGTACACCCGTACGCCGCACCTACGCTCCGCGCGGCACGGTCCTGGTGACCGGGGGGACCGGCGCGCTCGGGGCGCACGTCGCGCGCTGGCTCGCCGCGCAGGGCGCCGGGCATCTCGTCCTGACCAGCCGCCGGGGCGCCGGGGCCCCGGGCGCCGAGGACCTGGCCGCCGAACTGCGCGCCCTCGGCGCCGAGGTGACCCTCGCCGCCTGCGACGTCTCCGACCGGAGCGCGCTCGCCGCCCTCCTCGACGCCCACCCCCCGACGGCCGTCTTCCACACCGCCGGCGTCCCGCACTCCGAGACCTTCCTCGACACCGGCACCGGCTCCCTCGCGGCCGTGTACGGGGGCAAGGTCGCCGGGGCCCGCCACCTCGACGAACTCACCCGCTCCCACGGCCTGGAACTGGACGCGTTCGTGCTCTACGCCTCCGGGGCCGGCGTATGGGGCAGCGGAGGCCAGAGCGCCTACGGCGCCGCCAACGCGGCCCTGGACGCGCTCGCCGAGCGGCGCCGGGGGGAGGGCCTGACCGCGACCTCCGTGGCCTGGGGCCTGTGGGGCGGCGCAGGCATGGGTGAAGGCGCCGGGGAGGAGTTCCTCAGCAGCCGGGGGCTGCGCGCCATGGACCCCGCCGAGGCCGTCCGCGCCCTCGGTCGCGCCCTCGACCGCGACGACGTGTGCGTGGCCCTCGCCGACATGGACTGGCCGCTGTTCGCGAAGGGGTTCACCACCTTCCGGCCCAGCCCGCTCATCGGGGACCTGCCCGGCGTCCGCGAGGCCACGGCGGGCCCGGAGGCCGACGGGCCCGCCGACGACGGGCTGCCCGCGCTGCCGGTGCTGCTCGCCGCGGCCGACCCGGCCGAACGGTACGAGATCGTCCTGGACCGGGTGCGCGAGGCCGTCGCCGCCGTCCTCGGCCACGCGGGGCCCGAGGACGTCGACCCCGAAGGGGCCTTCAAGGACATCGGGTTCAGCTCCCTGACCGCGGGCGAGCTCGCCGTCCGCCTCAGCGGTGCCACGGGACGCAAACTGCCCCCGACCCTGGTCTTCGACCACCCCACGGCCTCCGCCGTCGCCGCCCACCTGGTGGACCTGCTGGCGCCGCGGGCCCCCGAGGGCGTGGCGGAGCCCGAGGAGGCGCGGATCAGGGCCGCGCTGGCGGCCGTACCGCTCGACGTGCTCCGCGGGGCCGGACTGCTCGACACCCTCCTCGCGCTGGCGCCCGGGGCGTCGGCAACGCCGGTACTCCAGCAGGGCTCGGGCGGCGTCGCCTTCGATCGGGTCGGCCACGGTCACGGTCACGGCGGTCATGGCGGGGGCGGCGCCGACGGCGAGGCCGTCGACCTGATCGACGCGCTCGACGAGGACGCCCTGATCGAGCTGGCCCTGCGGGACGCCGCCGCCTGACCCGGTGTCCCGCCCGTACCACCCGCCCCACCCAGAGAGGGATCCACCGATGGCCATGTCCTCCGAGAAGCTCATGGAGGCGCTCCGCACCTCGCTGAAGGAGACGGAGCGCCTGCGCCGGCGCAACCGGGAGCTGACCGAGGCCGCGCACGAGCCGGTCGCGGTGGTCGGCATGGCCTGCCGCTACCCCGGAGCCGACTCTCCGGAGGACCTCTGGGACCTGGTGGCCGCCGGGCGGGACGCCGTCACCCCCTTCCCGGCGGACCGGGGCTGGGACCTGGAGGGCCTCTACGACCCGGACCCGGACGCGGAGGGCACCACCTACTGCGCCGAGGGCGGGTTCCTCGCGGGCGCCGCCGACTTCGACGCCTCCTTCTTCGGCATCTCGCCCCGCGAGGCCGTCGTGATGGACCCGCAGCAGCGGCTCCTGCTGGAGGTGTCCTGGGAGGCGCTGGAGCGCTCCGGCCTGGACCCGCGCTCCCTGCGCGGCACGGGCACCGGCGTGTACGTCGGTGCCGCCCACGCCGAGTACGCCACCGACCTGGACCGGGTGCCCGAGGGATCGGAGGGCTACCTCCTCACGGGCAGCGCGGACGCCGTGCTGTCCGGGCGGATCTCCTACGCCCTCGGTCTCGAAGGCCCCTCCATGACCGTCGAGACGGCCTGCTCCTCCTCGCTGGTCGCCCTGCACCTCGCCGTGGCGGCGCTGCGGCGCGGCGAGAGCGGACTGGCGCTGGCCGCGGGCGTCGCCGTCATGCCCGACGCGGCGGCCTTCGTGGAGTTCTCGCGGCAGAAGGGTCTGGCCGCCGACGGCCGGTGCAAGGCCTTCTCGGCGGACGCGGACGGGACCGGCTGGGCCGAGGGCGTCGGCGTCCTCGTCCTGGAACGGCTCTCCGACGCCGAACGCAACGGGCACCCCGTCCTCGCCGTCATCCGCGGCTCCGCCGTCAACCAGGACGGCGCCAGCAACGGCCTCACCGCCCCCAACGGCCCCTCCCAGCAGCGCGTCATCCGCCAGGCCCTCGCCGACGCCGGCCTGGAGCCGCACGAGGTGGACGCCGTCGAGGCGCACGGCACCGGCACCCGCCTCGGCGACCCCATCGAGGCCCAGGCGCTGCTCGCCGTCTACGGGACCGGCCGTCCCGACGGCCGGCCGCTGCGGCTCGGCTCGCTGAAGTCGAACATCGGCCACGCCCAGGCCGCCGCCGGGGTGGGCGGGGTCATCAAGACCGTCCAGGCGCTGCGGCACGGACTGCTGCCCAAGACCCTGCACGCCGCGACGCCCACCCCGCACGTCGACTGGTCGGCCGGCGGGGTCCGGCTGCTGACCGAGCCCGTCCAGTGGCCCGCCGGTACCCGGACGCGCCGGGCGGGGATCTCCGCCTTCGGCGTCGGCGGCACCAACGCCCACGTGATCGTCGAGGAGGCACCCCGCAGCGCACCCCCGGCGGCCGTTCCCACCGGAGCCCCCGACCGTGCGCCGGCCGCCGCCGCCGCGCCGCCGCTCGTCCCGTGGTTCGTCTCCGGGCGCTCCGAAGCCGCCCTGCGCGCCCAGGCCGGCCGGCTGCGCGACCACCTCGTCACCGCCGAACCCGACGCCCTCGGCATCGGCCACGCACTGGCCGCCACCCGTACCGCCTTCGAACACCGGGCCGTCGTCCTCGGGACCACGTACGCGGAACTCGCCCGGGGCCTCGACGCCCTCGCCGACGGCGTGCCCTCCCCCTCCGTGGTGACGGGCGTGCGGCGCAGAGAGGCGAAGACCGCCTTCCTCTTCACCGGACAGGGCAGCCAGCGCACCGGCATGGCCCACGCCCTGCGCGCCGCGCACCCCGTGTTCGCCCGCGCCGTCGACGCCGTGGCCGAGCGGCTCGACCCGCACCTGGACCACCCCCTGTCCACGGTCCTCGACGCCGCCCCCGGCAGCCCCGAGGAGGAACTGCTCCACCGCACCCGGTACGCGCAGGCCGCGCTGTTCGCCGTCGAGGTGGCCCTGTTCCGGCTGCTCGAACACTGGGGCATGCGGCCCGACGTCCTCCTCGGCCACTCCGTCGGCGAGATCGCCGCCGCCCACGTCGCCGGGGTCCTCGACCTCGACGACGCCTGCGCCCTCGTCGCGGCCCGCGGCCGGCTGATGCAGGCCCTGCCCGCCGGAGGCGCCATGCTCTCCGTACGGGCCACCGAGGACGAGGTGGACGAACTGCTCGCCGGCCTCGGCGGTGTCGCGGTCGTCGCCGCCGTCAACGGGCCCCGCTCCGTGGTCGTCTCCGGCACCGGGGAAGCAGTCGAGGAGGTCGGGGCGGCGCTCGCCCGGCGCGGCAGGAAGACCAAGCGGCTCACCGTCAGCCACGCCTTCCACTCCCCGCTCATGGACCCCATGCTGGAGGAGTTCCGCACCCTCGCGGACGGCCTCACCTACCGCGCCCCCCGCATCCCCGTGATCTCCAACGTCACCGGCCGGCGCGCCACCGGCGGGGAACTGCGCGACGGCTCGTACTGGGCCGGCCACGTCCGCGCGGCCGTACGCTTCGCCGACGGGGTGCGCGCCGCGCACGCGATGGGCGTCACCACCTTCGTCGAACTCGGCCCCGACGGCGTGCTGTGCGCGATGGCGGAGGAGACCCTCGCCGCGGTCCCGGCCGGCGCGCCCGGGGACGAGCCCGTCCTGGTCCCCGTGCTGCGCCGCGGCCGCCCCGAGGGCGAGACCCTGGTGCGCGCCGTGGCCGTCGCCGCGAGCCGGGGCGCCGCCGTCGACCGGGCCCGCCTCTTCGAGGGGACCCGCGCCCGGCCCTTCCCCCTGCCGGTGTACGCCTGGCAGCACCGGCGGTTCTGGATCGCCCCCGGCCCCCGGGGCCGGGGCCGGGGCCCGGCGGCGGCGGGCGGCACCCGGCGCCACCAGGTCACCTGGCAGCCGCTGCCCGCCCCGCACCCGGGCCCCGAGCCCCTCACCGGCACCTGGCTGCTCGTCGAACCCGCGCCGGGCGACTCCGCCGCGGCGGCCCCCTTCGCCGCCGCCGCCGTACGGGCCCTGACCGCGCGCGGGGCCGTCGTACGCCGGCTGGCCGTCGACGCCGACCGGACCGACCGGGCCGCCCTGGCCGAGGCCCTGCGGACCGCCGCGGCCGACCCGGCCGCACCCGTCGCGGGCGTCCTCTCCCTGCTGGCGGCCGACGAACGGGAGCGGGCCGCCACCGGCGCCGTCCCGGCCGGGATCCGGGCGAACCTGGCCCTCGTCCAGGCCCTGGCGGACACGTCCCCGACCACCCGCCTGTGGTGCGCGACCCGGTCGGCCGTCGCCCTCACCCCCGGCGAGCGCCCCCGCCAGGCGGCCGCCCAGCTGTGGGGGCTCGGCCGGGTCGCGGCCCTCGAACTCCCCGCCCTGTGGGGCGGCCTGGCCGACCTGCCCGAGCACGCCGACGACGCGGACTGGCGGATCCTCGCCGCGGCCCTCGGCGGCCCCGAGGACCAGATCGCCGTCCGCGACGGCCGCGCGTACGGTCGCCGCCTGACGTCGGCCCCCGCGCCCCGCGCGCAGCGCCCGTACCGTCCCTCCGGCACCGTCCTGGTCACCGGCGGCACCGGTGCCCTGGGCGGTCACCTCGCCCGCCGGCTCGCCGCCGAGGGCGCCGCGCACCTGCTGCTCGTGGGCCGGCGCGGCCGCCGCGCCCCCGGGGCCGACGTCCTCGAGGCCGAACTCCTCGCCCTCGGCGCCAAGGTGACCTTCGCCGCCTGCGACCTCGCCGACCGGGCCGCGCTCGCGGACCTCCTCGACGGGGTGCCCGCCGACGCCCCGCTCACCGCCGTCTTCCACGCGGCGGGCGTCCCCCAGGTCAGCCCCCTGACGGAGGCCGGCCCGGCGACCTTCGCCGACGTCTACGCGGGCAAACTGGACGGGGCCCGCCACCTGGACGAACTCACGCGCACCCACGCCCTCGACGCGTTCGTCCTGTACTCCTCGGGCGCGGGCGTCTGGGGCAGCGCCGGCCAGTGCGCCTACGCCGCCGCCAACGCCGGACTCGACGCCCTCGCCCTGCGCCGCCACGCCGAGGGCCTGCCCGCCACCTCCGTCGCCTGGGGCCTGTGGGGCGGCGGCGGCATGGGCGACGGCGAGGGCGCCGCCTACCTGACGCGGCGCGGCGTACGGCCCATGGACCCGCAGGACGCGCTGACCGCGCTGTTCCGTGAGATCGCCGCCGGCGAGGCCACCGCCACGGTCACCGACACCGACTGGGAGCGCTTCGCCGACGGCTTCACCGCGTACCGGCCCAGCCCCCTGCTGGCTCCGCTGATCCCCGCCGCACCCGGCGGCGTACCGGCCGCACCCGCCGCTGACCCGGCGCCCGGCGCACCCGCCCCCCGGGACCCGCGCCGGGAGCTCGCCGGGCTGCCCCCGGCCGAGCGGCACACCGCCCTCCTCGGCCTGGTGAGGGCCGAGGCCGCCGCCGTCCTGGGACACGCGGACGCCGCCGAGGTCGAACCCGACGCCCGCTTCACGCTCATCGGCTTCGACTCGCTCGCCGTCACCCACCTGCGGCGCCGCCTGGCGGCCACCACCGGACTCGACCCGGCCCCCGAGGCCTTCTTCGACCACGACACCCCGGCCGCCCTCGCCCGCCACCTCCTGGAACTCCTCCAGGCAGACCCCGACGACCCGGCGGACGGCCCCGCCGCGCCGCCCCGGCCCGGCACGCTCTCCGCCCTGTACCGGGACGCGGTCCGCGACGGCCGGATCGCCGAAGCCGTCGAAGCGTTCGGCGCCGTCGCCGCCCTGCGCCCCGTCTTCACCCGTGAACGGCCCGCGCGCGTACGACCCGTACCCCTCGCGCAGGGCCCGGACGGCGCGGGTGACGGGCCGCTGCTCATCGGCGTCGCGGGCACCGCGGCCGTCTCCGGTCCCGCGGAGTTCGCCGCCCTCGCGGCGGCCCTGGCGAGCCGCCGCACCGTCGCCGCCCTCCCGCAGCCCGGATTCCGGCCCGGGGAGGAACTCCCCGACTCCCTGGACGCCCTGTGCGCGGCCCACGCCGAGGCCGTCGCCGGACTGGCGGCGGGCCGGCCGTTCGCGCTCGTCGGCCACTCCGCCGGAGCCAACGCCGCGCACGCGCTCGCCCGTCATCTGGAAGCCCGGGGCGACGGCCCCGCCGCCCTCGTGCTCGCCGACGTCTACACCCCCGGCGCGCCCGGCGCGATGGGCGTCTGGCGGGACGTCATGCTGCGCTGGGCCATGGACCGCAGCCCCGTACCGCCCGACGACACCCGGCTCACCGCCATGGGCGCCTACCACCGGCTGCTCCTCGGCTGGACGCCGCGACCCACCCGCGCCCCGGTCCTGCACCTGCGCGCCACGCTGCCCATGGCCGACTGGACCGACCCCGACGAGGACTGGCGGTCCGTCTGGGACACCGCCCACACCGTCACGGACGTCCCCGGCAACCACTTCACGATGATGACCGAGCACGCCCCGGCCACGGCCCGTGCCGTCGACGGCTGGCTGGACGCGCTGTTCGGCGGCAACCGACGACGAGGAGAGGCATGACCTCCGAGACGCTGAACGGGGGAGCGCCGGCCCGGGACACCGCCCGCCGCGCCCGCAGGAACCAACTCACCCGTGCCGCGCAGTGGTTCGCGGGCATCGAGGACGACCCCTACGGCCTCCTCCTGCGGGCCGGCGACGAGGACCCGTACCCGTACGAGGAGCGGGTCCGCGCCCTGGGCCCCCTGTACCACAGCACCCTCCTGGACACCTGGGTCACCGCCGACCCGGCCGTCGCGCGACAGGTCCTGGGCCACCCCGCCTTCGAGGGGCCCGGCCCGGCCGACGCCGCCGACGACCCGCTGCCCTACCGCAGCCCCGCCCTCACCCCGGACCGGGCGGACGCCGCGCGGCTGGGCGCCCTCACCGCCTTCGGCGGGCCCCTCCTGCGGGCCGGGGACCCGGCGTCCGTCGAGCGGCGGACCGACGCGTCGGCCCGGACGCTCCTCGCCGGACTCGGCCCGCGCTTCGACCTCGCCGAGGACTTCGCCCGGCCCCTCGTGGGACGGGTCCTCGCCGCGGAGCTCGGCCTGCCCGAAGCCGTCCACGGGGACTTCGTCCGCCACCTGTCCGGCTGCCGCCACGCCCTGGACGGCCTGCTGTGCCCGCAGACGCACACCGTCGCCGAGGCCGGCGAGGCCGCCGAACGCTCCCTGGCCGCCCTCCTCGCCGAGGCCTTGCCCGGTGCCGAGGCCGGTGCCGAGGCCGGTGCCGACGCCGACCGCGCCGACGCCGACCGCGCCGACGTCCTGCGTGCCGCGCTGGCCCTGGCCGTGGGCTGCGCCGAACCCACCGTGGTCCTGCTCTCCCACGCCGTCGGCCGGCTGCTCGACGAGCCGGGCGGCCGGCTCGGTCCGGCCGCCCGCCCCGACGGAGCCGCCGCCGCCATCGCCTCGACCCTGCGCGAGGCGCCGCCGGTGCGGCTGCGGACCCGTATCGCCCGCGAGGCCGTCACCCTCGCCGGGCACGAGCTGCCCGCCGGGGCCCACGTCACGGTCCTGGTCGCCGCCGTCGGCCGCGACCCGAGGGCCGCCGCCGACGGTCCGCCCCCCGGCCTCCCGGCCGACCCGTACCCCGGGCCCGGCGCCCACCTCGTCGGGGCCGTCGCCCGCGCCGCCCTGCGCGTCCTCGCCGAGACCCGTCCCGGGCTGCGCGCGGCCGGCGGGACGGTCGTCCGGCCGCGCTCGCCCGTACTGCGCGCCCCGGCCCTCCGGCCGGTCGCCGCCGACCCCGCCGACGGAACCGAGGAGGAGACGCTGCCGTGCGCGTCCTGATCACGTGCTTCGCGCACAACACGCACTACTACAACCTGGTCCCGCTGGCCTGGGCGCTGCGCGCCGCCGGACACGAGGTACGGGTCGCCAGCCAGCCCGCCCTCACCGAGGTGATCAACGGGTCGGGGCTGACGGCGGTCCCCGTCGGAGACCTCGACTCCATCGTCGAGCTGATGACCCGGATCGGCGGCGACCCCACCCCCTACCAGCAGGGCCTCGACTTCGCCGAGACCCGCGGCGGTCCGCTGGGCTGGGAGCACGCCCTCGGGCAGCAGACCATGATGACCGCCATGTCGTTCGCCCCGCTCAACGGCGACACGACCATCGACGACCTGGTCGCCTTCGCGCGGGCCTGGCAGCCCGACCTCGTCCTGTGGGAACCCTTCACCTACGCCGGGCCGATCGCCGCGCACGTCGTCGGCGCCGCCCACGCCCGCCTGCTGTGGGGGCCCGACGTCATCACCCACGCCCGACGGCAGTTCCTCGAACTGAGCGCCGGCCGGCCGGAGGAGCTCCGCGAGGACCCCATGGCCGAGTGGCTCACCTGGACCCTGGAACGGTTCGGCCCCGCCCCCGACGCCGCCGCCGTCGAGGAGCTCATCGGCGGGATGTGGACCATCGACCCGGCCCCCGGGGCCCTGCGCCTGCCGGTGCCAGGCGAGGTCCTGCCGGTCCGCTACGTCCCGTACAACGGGCCGTCGGTGATCCCCGGCTGGCTGCACGCCCCGCCGGCCCGGCCCCGGGTCTGCGTCACCCTCGGCGTATCGGCGCGCGAGACCTACGGCCGGGACGCCGTCCCCTTCGAGGAACTCCTGCACGCCCTCGGCGACATCGACGCCGAGATCGTCGCCACCCTCGACGCGAGCCAGCTCCAGGACCGCGACGCGCTGCCCGCCAACATCCGGGCCGTCGACTTCGTCCCCATGGACGCCCTGCTGCCCACCTGCTCCGCCGTCGTCCACCACGGCGGCGCCGGCACCGGCTACACCGCCACCCTGCACGGCGTGCCGCAGATCATCGTCGGCTCCCTGTGGGACGCCCCGCTGAAGGCCGAACTCCACGCCGAACAGGGCGCCGGCATCGACCTGCCCCCCGCCAAGCTGGACGCCGCCACCCTGCGCGAGGCCGTCGTACGGGCCCTCACGGACCCCTCCATCGCCGCGGCCGCCCGCCGGCTGCGCGAGGAGGTCCTCGCCGCGCCGTCACCCGCCGCGCTCGTCCCCACCCTGGAACGGCTCGCCGCCCGCCACCGGGCCGCCCGCTCCGCTTCCCCCACCGCTCCCCGCCCCGGCCAAGGAGACCCGACGTGACCACCGCCACCGCCACCGCCCGACCGGACGACGGCTACACGGGCGGCATCGCCCGCCTCTACGACCTCGTCCACCAGGGCAAGGGCAAGGACTACGCCCGCGAGGCCGCCGACCTCGCGGACCTGGTGACCTCCCGCGCGCCCGGCGCCCGCAGCCTGCTCGACGTGGCCTGCGGCACCGGACTGCACCTCGAACACCTGACGGCCGCCTTCGACACCGTCGAGGGCCTCGAACTCTCCCCCGACATGCGGGAGATCGCCGTCCGCCGCAACCCCGGCGTCCCCGTGCACCCCGGCGACATGCGCGACTTCGCGCTCGGCACCACCTACTCGGCCGTCACCTGCATGTTCAGCTCCATCGGCCACATGCGCGACCAGGCCGAACTCGACGCCGCGCTCTCCCGCTTCGCCGCCCACCTGGACCCCGCGGGCGGGGTGGTCGTCGTCGAACCCTGGTGGTTCCCCGAGACCTTCACCCCCGGCTACATCGGCGCGTCCGTGGTGGAGGCCGAGGGCAAGACCATCTCCCGGGTCTCGCACTCGCGCCTGGAGGACGACGCCACCCGCATCGACGTCCACTACCTCATCGCCGAACCGGGCCGCGACATCACCCACCTCAGCGAGAGCCACCGCATCACCCTCTTCACCCGCGCCGCCTACGAGCTGGCCTTCACCCGCGCCGGACTGACCGTGGAGTTCCAGGAGGGCGGCCCCTCCGGTCGCGGCCTCTTCACCGGCGTCCGGGCCTGATCCGTCCGGGTCCGATCCGGCCGTGCCCGGCCGCGCCGTGATCCAGGAGATCCCCCCCCCCGCCGGGCGCGGGCGCGGTCGACACCACGGCGGAGTTCCCGCCGGAACCGCTCTTCCCCGAGACACGGGCGGCGGTCCGCGGGGCCGTCGCCGCCCGTACGCGACCGTACGGGTCTGCGCGCACCGGGCGCCCACCCTCCTCGGCCGGCCCGCCGGGCCGCCGCTCACCGCGGTGGCCCGGCCCGCCGCCTGAGATCCGTCGGAGCCCCGGCCGAGGTCCGCTCGCGGCCCACCGGAACGCGACAGTCCGCCCGCGCCCCGTACGGCATCCGCGCGGAGCGGACGGCGGCCGCCCGTACCGGAAAACCGGGGCGCTCCCGGCGCGAACCGGTCAGCGTACGACCGGGGCGGGGCACGGGCCAAGGTGGCGCGGGCACCCGTCAAAGGCCCCGCCGGGGCCGCCGGAGGTGCTCCGGCCACCACCCGGCCGGGCGGCCGCGAAGGCCCGTAGTCCGGTTGACGCCCCTTCACGGCGGACGTTACGTTCCCGGCCACCGAACAGATCGGCCGATTTCGTCCCAGGGGGGTAGCGATGACGGGGGAGGACTCCCAGACCGAGGACGACGTACTGCGCGTCCTCGAACTCCTGGCGGGCGAGGCGCCCGCCCGCGCCTACGACCAGCTCCTCGCCGGCGCCCGCTCCGGCGCCGCGCGCACCGAACGGCTCGAACGTGCCACGTTCCTGGCCCGCGAGGTGAGCGCCCTCTTCGAACGGCGCAGCCGGCGCGAGGCCGAACTCGCCGCCCTCGTCGACGCCGCACGCGACCTCAGCAGCCCGGGCGGTCTCGACGAGACCCTGCGCCTGATCACCCGCCGGGCCCGCCTCATGACCAACATGGACCTCGCCTGCACCGTCCTGGTCGACGAGGACACCGGCGACGCCACCCTCACCACCGCCGACGGCGCGGTCAGCGCCCTCACCGTCGGCTACCGGATACCCGCCGGGGCCGTGCCCGCCGCCGTTCCCGGCGAACCGCCCGCCCCCTTCTGGACCGCCGACCACCTCGCCGACGACCGCACCACCCACGCCACCGCCCTCGACGAGGTCCTGCACGCCGAGGCCCTGCAGGCCGTGCTCGGCGTCCCGCTGTGCGCCGACGGCCGTCACATCGGACACCTGTACGTCGCCGCGCGCGGCATCCACCACTTCACCCCCGACGAGGTCGCCCTCATGCGCTCCCTCGCCGACCTCTCCGCCAGCGCCGTCCGGACCGCCCGGACCCTGGAGGGCGTCCGGACCGCCAACGCCGAACTGGCCCGCGCCGACGTGCGGGTGCGCGCCTCCCTCAGCGAGGCCCTGCGCGCCCACCGGGTCCAGAACGACCTGGCCAAGCTCGTCCTGGACGGCCTCGGCCTGGACGCGCTCCTCGCCCGTGCCGCGGCGGACCTCGGCGGCAGCCTCGCCGTCCGCGGCGAGGGCGGCGAACGGCTCGCCGAACACGGCCGCCTGCCGCGCACGGACGACGCGGAACTGGCCCGCGTCCGGCTCAACGCGGCGGCGACCGGCGTCGCCTGCCCCCTGTCCGACGGCACCTGGGTCGTGCCGCTCTCCGTGCGCTCCCAGGACATCGGCTGCCTGCTCTTCCACCCGGCCGCCGGCGCCGGGGCGCCCGCCGACCAGCTCCTGGTCTCCTACGCCCGTACCGTGGCGCTGCTGCTCGTCGTACAGCGCTCCGGCACGGTCGAGGGACAGGTCCACGACGACCTGCTGGCCGACCTCACCACCTGGGACGGGCCGCCCGAGCGGCTCGTCGAACGGGCCAGCCGGTTCGCCGCCGAACTGCACCGCCCGCACGTGGTGGTCGTCGCGGACCCGCAGACCGGGGCCACCGACCTCGTGGAGAGCTGGGCCAGCGGCTACGTCCGCCACCGGCGCGGCATGAAGACCGTCCAGGCCGGCCGGCTCGTCCTGCTGCTGCCCGGCGAGGACGCGGCGGCCGTCGCCGAGGAGGTCCGCGCCGCCCTCGCAGCGGCCACCGGCGCCCAGGTCACCGCCGGTGCCTGCGGTCCCACCCGGGGTGCCGACGCCGTCCACACCGCCTACCAGCAGGCCGTGCGCTGCCTCCAGGCCCTCGTCGCCCTCGGCGGGACGGGCCGCTCCGCCGCCGCGCGCGACCTCGGCTTCCTCGGCATGCTCCTCGCCGGGGACCACGACATCGCCGGATTCGTCGAACGCACCCTGGGCCCGCTCCTCGACCACGACGCGGAACGCTTCGGCAACCTGGTGGAGACCCTGGAGGGCTGGTTCAGCGCCGCGGGCAGTCCCACCCGCGCGGCCGAGATCCTCTACGTCCACCCCAACACGGTCTCCCGCCGCCTGGAGCGCATCACCCAGCTGCTGGGCCGTGACTGGCAGCATCCGGACCAGGCACTGGAACTCCAGCTCGCCCTGCGGCTGCAACGGGCGCGCACCTGCCTCGACCCCGAACCCGCCGGCCCCCCTGCAACGGTGCGGACGTGACCTGCCCGCCCCCCAGGTGCAGGCCGCCGCCCAGCAGCCGCGAGGCGTGGGCCAGCGACACCAGCGTCGCGTGCCGGTGCCAGCCGTGGTACGAACGCCCCTCGAAGTCCAGGGCCCCCACCGACAGGCTCGTCCCGCGGAAGTCGGCGTCGGCCCGCCCGATCAGCCGGCCCAGCCCCAACAGGGCACCCCGGCCGGCGCCGGACATGCCGGTCAGCCACAGCTCCGCCACCTCCCGGCGGTCCGGATCCCACACCCCGACCAGGGTCAGCGCCGACGGCCCGGGCGGCCCGCCGGGCAGCCGCACCGGCAGCAGACCCACCAGCGAGGTCCGGGTGTGCCCCGGCCACGCCGGGTCGTGCCACTGCACGGGGCGCCGCTGGGAGCGCGCCAGTTCCGCGAGCCCGCCCGCCGACCCGGCCACCGCCCGGCTGCGCCCCGCGGACAGGCTCGGCGCCAGCAGCCCCGTACCGGCTCCCACCCGGATCAGGAACGGCAGCCGCGCCCGGGAGAACGCCTCCACCAGCGGCAGCACGCCCTCCTCCCGGGCGTCCGCCACCACCGGCAGCGCGGAGGCGCCCCATCCGGCCGTCTCCAGCACCATGTCCACGGCCAGCGCCTCCGCCGTGCGCGGATCCGCCGAGTCCTCCGGTATCGCGGCCCGCCGGCGCAGCTCCGTGTCGTCCAGCCAGTCGCCGCTCAGCGACAGCCGCCAGTTGACGGGCGCCGCGCCCGCGCCCGAGGCCAGCCACAGCCCGTATCCGTGCTGGCTGTTGACCACCTGCCCCAGCTGCGGGACGAACCGCCGCCCCACACCCACCGAATGACGGCCCGTCTTCGGGATCACCAGCGGCCGCACCACCCAGGCCCGCGGCGCGAGCAGCCGCTCCAGCCCGGCCGTCAGCTCCGCCCGCAGCGGCGACCAGTCCCAGGTGGAACAGCTGATGAAGTGGTGCAGGCTCTGCTCCGCCGAGCGGCGGCCCGTGGTCGCGGCGAGGTTGCGCATCGTCTTGCGGCCGGGGGTGTTCAGCAGCCCGTGCACGTAGAGCTCGCCCTTGTGACGCTGGTCCCGGCGGCGCAGCGACCCCAGCACCGACGTGCACAGCGCCCGCACCTCCGCGGACTGGTCACCTGTCGGGGTCTCGGCTTCCACCGGGCGGATGGCCCTCATGGCGCTCCTCGCGTTCTGCACCCCGGAACGTGGGGGCCGGGGCAGGTCAATTGGGTACCTCCACCGTCACCCCCGTACCGGCGGGCGCCCAGGTAGGCCGGAACCACACTTCCCGGCGCCGGCCGGGGTGGCCGCCCGGTCCCGGCCCACCGCCGACGCGCACCGCCCCGGGTGGTGACCCGGCCACCACCCGGGGCCCGCCGGAGCCCGTACGGGGCCCCTCGGTCGCCCTCCGCGGCGCCCGCCGCGGGCCGCCGGCCCCGCGGATCCCTTTCCCCGTACGGCCGAACAGCACCGGAACCGCGTACTCCGAACAGTGTGGCCGGGGAACCTCGCCACCCCGGCGGATCTCCGGAAGCGTGGAGGTGCGCGTACCCGGCGTCCGTCCCGGGGCAGCTGCGCGCCCACACCCAGGGAGACCACATGCCGTCCCGCACGCCAGGGGACCCGATACCCCGCCTCCGCAGCAGACTCCGCAGCCCTGGGCGGCGGGGCCCGCGCCGGGCCGCTCGCGTGCTCGCCGTCTGCGCGGCGCTCTTCTGCACCGGCAGCCTCCTCACCCCGGCCGCCGGGCACGCCGTCGGGGCCGCCACCGAGGGCAGCCCCCGCGTCCGGGCGCTGGTCGCGCGGATGACCCTCGACGAGAAGCTGTCCTTCGTCCACTGGACGGCCGGTCCCACCGGCGGCCCCCTCGCCCGCGGCGTCGGCTACCTGCCGGGCGTGCCCCGCCTCGGAATACCGCCGCTCCAGGCCTCCGACGGCCCCGTCGGGGTCCGCCTCAACGGGGTGCGGGCCACCGCGCTGCCCACCCCGACCGCCCTCGCCGCGACCTTCGACGACTCCCTCGCCACCGCCTACGGCACCGTCCTCGGCCACGAGGGCCGCGCCCTGGGCCAGGACGTGGTCCTCGGACCGATGGTCAACACCATCCGGGTGCCCCACGGCGGCCGCAACTTCGAGACGTTCAGCGAGGACCCCCTCGTCACCTCCCGCACCGCCGCCGCCCAGATCAAGGGCATCCAGAGCCAGGGCCTGATGGCCACGGTCAAGCACTTCGCGGGCAACAACCAGGAGACCGACCGCTTCACCGTGGACGCCTCCATCGACGAGCAGACCCTCCAGGAAGTCGAACTCCCCGCCTTCCGCAGCGCCGTCGACGCCGGCGCCGCCGCCGTCATGTGCTCCTACAACGGCGTCAACGGCACCCCCTCCTGCGGCAACGACCAGCTCCTGCAGAAGGTCCTGCGCGAACAGTGGGGCTTCAAGGGGTGGGTGATGTCCGACTGGCTCGCCACCCACGCCACCACCGACCTGACCAAGGGCCTGGACCAGGAACTCGGCCTGGAGATGGGCAAGCCCACCGACCCGGTCCCCGACGCCAGGCACTTCGGCGCCGCCCTGCGCGCCGCCCTGCGCGACGGCACCGTCCCCCAGGCCGCCCTCGACCGCTCCGTCACCCGCATCGTCGGGCAGATGGAACGCTTCGGCCTCCTCGACGCCGCCCGCCCGCGCCCCGCGCGCGACGCACAGGCCGGCCGCGACACCGCCCGCCGGATCGCCGAGAACGGCGCCGTCCTGCTGCGCAACACCACCGTCGCCGGCCGCCCGGCCCTGCCCCTCACCGGCCCGGCCGGCTCGGACCTCGCCGTCATCGGCGACAGCGCCCTGCGCCCCAAGGTGTCCGGCCTGGGCAGCGCGCACGTGGTGCCCGACGGTGCCGGGGCGCCCCTCGACGCCCTGCGCGAACGGGCCGGATCCGGCGCCACCGTCCGCTACGAGCCGGGCGTCGACCGCCTCGGCACACCGCTCACCGCCGAGCAGCTCAGCCCCGCCTTCACGGGTGGCAGGCAGCTCGACCCGGGCGGCGACCGCACCTTCTACGACGGCACCCTGACCGTTCCCGCCGACGGCGACTACCGCATCGGCCTGCGCGTCGACGGCGGCCTGGCCGTCCTCCAGATCGACGGCCAGAGCCCCGTCTACGCGGCCGACTCCTTCAGCGAGACCACCAGCGTCGTCCTGCGCCTGACCCGCGGCACGCACAAACTGTCCATGAACGGCTGGGCGTGGCCCGACCGCCCGCTGTCCGTCGACCTCACCTGGGTCACCCCGGAGCAGGCCGCGCGCAACCTCGACCGCGCCGTCGCCGCCGCGGCCGCCGCCCGGACCGCGGTCGTCTTCGTCCAGGACGAGGGCTCCGAGGGCTACGACCGCCCCTCCCTCTCCCTGCCGGACGGCCAGGACGAGCTCGTCACCGCCGTCACCCGGGCCAACCCGAACACCGTCGTCGTCCTCAACACCGGCTCCTCGGTGCTGATGCCGTGGCTCTCCGGCACCGCCGCCGTCCTCGACATGTGGTACCCGGGCCAGGAAGGGGCCCGGGCCACGGCGGCCCTGCTGTACGGGGACGCCAACCCCAGCGGCAAGCTCACCCAGACCTTCCCCGCCTCCGAGAGCGCCCAGCCGATGGCCGGGCACCCCGAGCGCTTCCCCGGCGTCGGCGGCAAGCAGACGTACAGCGAGGGCGTCAACGTCGGCCACCGCTGGTACGAGCAGCAGGGCGTCGCCCCGCTCTTCCCCTTCGGGCACGGCCTGTCCTACACCACCTTCGACTACCGCGACCTGGCCGTGGAACGCACCGGCGCGGGCGCCGCCGTCCACGTCACGGTCCGCAACACCGGCTCCGTCGCGGGCAAGGAGGCGGTCCAGGTCTACCTCGGCCCCAGCGGCCTCGTCTCCGCCCCGCAGGCCGTCCGCGCACTCGCCGCCTACACCAAGGTCTCCCTGGAGCCGGGCGAGGAGAAGCGCGTCACCCTGCCCGTCGACGCCCGTCGGCTCCAGTACTGGGACACCCGCGGGCACGCCTGGCAGAACGCCCCCGGCCCCCGCACGGTCACCGTCGGATCGTCCTCCGCGGACATCCGTCTCACCGGCCGTCTGAACCAGTGATCCACCCCACCCACCCCTTCTGAGAGGAAGCGCATGACCGCCACAGAGCAGCCCGGCACCACCACCCGCCCCATCGGCGCCGCCGACGCCATCGACGCCCGGGAGGAGACCGGACTGCGCCACGTCGCAGGCCTGTCGACCGAACTGCGCGACGTCGTCGAGGTCGAGCAGCGTCAGGTCCGCCTCGAACGCGTGGTGCTGGTCGGAGTGTGGACCTCCGGCTCGGCCGCGGAGGCGGAGAGCTCACTCGCCGAGCTGGCCGCCCTCGCCGAGACGGCGGGCGCCCTCGTGCTCGACGGAGTCATCCAGCGCCGCGACAAGCCGGACCCGGCCACCTACATCGGCTCGGGCAAGGCGAAGGAGCTGCGCGAGATCGTCGAGCGGACCGGTGCCGACACGGTGGTGTGCGACGGCGAGCTGAGCCCCTCCCAGCTGGTCCGGCTGGAGGAGTTCGTCCAGGTCAAGGTCGTGGACCGGACCGCCCTGATCCTCGACATCTTCGCGCAGCGGGCCACGTCCCGCGAGGGCAAGGCGCAGGTCGCGCTCGCGCAGATGCAGTACATGCTGCCGCGCCTGCGCGGCTGGGGCGCCTCGCTGTCCCGGCAGATGGGCGGCGGCGGCGCCGGGGGCGGCGGCATGGCCACCCGCGGCCCCGGCGAGACGAAGATCGAGACGGACCGGCGCCGGCTGCGCGACAAGATGGCCAAGATGCGCAGGGACATCGACGAGATGAAGACCGCGCGCGACCTCAAGCGCCAGGAGCGCCGTCGCAACAAGGTCCCCTCGGTCGCCATCGCGGGCTACACCAACGCGGGCAAGTCCTCGCTGCTCAACCGGCTCACGGGGGCCGAGGTCCACGTCCAGAACGCCCTGTTCGCCACCCTCGATCCGACCGTGCGCCGGTCCGAGACGCCCGCCGGGCGGGCCTACACCCTGGCCGACACCGTGGGATTCGTCCGCCACCTGCCCCACCAGCTCGTCGACGCCTTCCGTTCCACCCTGGAGGAGGTCGCCGAGGCGGACCTCATCCTGCACGTGGTCGACGGCTCGCACCCCGACCCGGAGGCCCAGATCGAGGCCGTGCGCGCCGTCGTCGGCGAGGTCGGCGGCGCCGGCGTGCCGGAGGTCGTCGTGGTCAACAAGGCCGACACCGCCTCCGCGCAGACCCTGGAGCGGCTGCTGGCGGCCGAGCCGGGAGCCGTCGTCGTGTCCGCCCGTACCGGGGAGGGAGTTCCCGAGCTGCTGGCCCGGATCGAGGCGGGGCTGCCGCACCCCGAGACCGAGATCGAGGTGCTCATCCCGTACACCGAGGGCCACCTGGTCGCGCGGATCCACTCCGACGGGGAGATCCTCGCCGAGAGCCACGAGGAGAGCGGAACCCTCCTGAAGGCCAACGTGGACGCCGCGCTCGCCGCCGAACTCGCCGGCTACGTGGCCTGACCCGCCCCGCCCGCCACCGGCCCGTCCGGCACGCTTTCCGGCGTGCCGGACGGGCCTTCCGCATCTCCCCTTCACGAAAAGTCGGGAGGGTGGCTGGATTTGTTCAGTCGGGCGGGGAAGAGGGTCGCCATATCGCTGCTGGGATGTCACACTAAAACGGCTCTAGAAAATGCTCAGGAGGTACGTATGACTGATACGCCGGAAAACCACGCCGCTGAGACCGATAGCAAGCGAAAGTTCCGCGAGGCTCTGGAGCGCAAGGTCCGCACCAACCGCTCGCAGCAGGCTCACCTGGAAGGACGGTCCAAGATCAACGGGCTCAACGGGCCCAACGTCCAGAACCGCAACTTCCGCCGTAAGGCCGGCTGAGTCGCCCCAGGTCGTTTTCTCAAGGCTGCCGCGATCCGATGCGCATCGGATCGCGGCAGCCTTTTTGTATTCCGTTGGAGCCTCGGTGGAGGGGGCCTGGAATTGGCCTGGAGTATCCGATGATAAAGATCTGTGCGGTACTCGGTATTCGGACTCCGTTTGTTGATTGCGAATCGGGTGGAGCCGGAAAAGAAATCGGATAGCCGGTTTCCCGCGCACCCGGGACGCACCCGGGACGCACCCGGGACGCACCCGGGACGCACCCGGGACGCACCCGGGACGCGCCCGGGACGCGCCACGGACGCCCGTAGCGCGTCGCGGCAAAACCCTGGCCGCGCGGCCGGGCGGGATGCCACCATCGGCCGCGCGCGGGCACGAGGCCCGTCGGCGACGGGGGAGGACACGCCCATGGAAGCGGAACGGACACGACCGCGCGGTGGCGGACACGAGGGCGGGGGAAGAACCCGGGCGGCGGGCTTCCTGCTGGGGCTGGCGACCGTACTGGTCGGCCTGATGGCGGGCCTGTTCTTCGCCTTCGACATCTCGGTGATGCCGGGGCTGGCCGCCTCCGACGACCGTACGTACGTCACCGCCATGCAGCACTTCAACGCCGCCATCGACGGCAACGGCCTCTTCGGCACGGTCTTCCTGCTCGCGCTGCTCGCCGCGGCGGCCTCGGCGGTCGTCGAGTTCCGCGGCGGGCGGCGCCGGGTCGCGCTCTGTGCGGGCGCGGCCGCCGCCGCCTACCTCGCCGTCCTCGTCATCACCTTCACGGTGAACATCCCGCTCAACAACGAGCTCGCGGCCGTCGGTGACGCGGCGAAGGCCACCGCTTTCCCGGTGCTCGACAAGTTCAAGGGCACCTGGGTCACCACGAACATCATCCGCACGCTGCTCTGCACCGCCGCCCTGACCGCCCTGGCCCGAGCCCTCCTCCTGCACGGCCGCGACACCCCCTAGCGGGACTGTCCGTAGAGGACCAGTGCCCACGCCAGCAGGCCGGTCGCCGCCGTGCACAACAGCGTGCGCCACACGTTGGCGCGGACCCACGGGCCCTCGAACGCGCGGCGCACGGCGGCCGGGTCGGCCAGTCCGTCCGCCGGGCCGGCCTGCTCCAGGGCGTTGTTGAGCGGGATGTTCACCCGCCCCGTGACGACCAGCGCGAGGACGCTCGCCACGAACGCCCCGATCAGCGGAGGCAGCACCTCCCGCCCGTCCGCGGGCAGGTGCAGGACCAGGGCGAGCCCGGTGAACAGCGGCGCGCCCAGATACCCGGCCAGGAACCAGCCGTTGAGGATCGCGACGTTGACCCGCTGCATCACCTCCACGGCCGTCCGGTCGCCCGCACCGCGCAGGGCGGGCATGACCGCCACCGCGAATCCGTAGAAGAGCCCGCTCACCAGACCCGTCGTCACCACCGCCGCGATCAGCGAAGCCATCCGTGCCGTCTCCACGCAGCCCTCTTCCTCGCGCTCGTGTCGCCCCCCGTCGGACCGTCCAAGCGACGGGGAGCCGGTCCGGGGCGATCCTACGGCTCGCCGACGGCCACGTCCCGACATATCCGACGCGGCCCAAAGTCCCAGTTCAGCGCCTTGGGAGAGGCTTTGCCGGGGCACAGCCCGGGCGCGGTACGCTCCTTCGGCCGGGCCCGCACGCCCCCCGACAGACATCGGAGAGGAAACAGACGTGACCGACGCCAAGGACAGGCTGGACGTACTGCGGGCGGACATCGAGCGCCGCAACCCCGCACAGCCCGAGTTCCACCAGGCCGTACGTGAGGTCCTGGACACCCTGGCCCCCGTTCTCGCCGCACGTCCCGAGTACGCCGAGGCCGGCCTCGTCGAGCGGCTCCTGGAGCCCGAGCGCCAGATCATCTTCCGCGTGCCGTGGACCGACGACCGGGGCCGGGTGCACGTCAACCGCGGCTACCGCGTCGAGTTCAACAGCGCGCTGGGCCCCTACAAGGGCGGCCTGCGCTTCCACCCGTCGGTGGACATCGGCGTCGTGAAGTTCCTCGGGTTCGAGCAGATCTTCAAGAACGCCCTGACCGGCCTCGGCATCGGCGGCGGCAAGGGCGGCAGCGACTTCGACCCGCGCGGCAAGTCCGACGCCGAAGTCATGCGCTTCTGCCAGTCCTTCATGACCGAGCTGTCCCGCCACATCGGCGAGCACACCGACGTCCCGGCCGGTGACATCGGCGTCGGCGGCCGCGAGATCGGCTACCTCTTCGGCCAGTACCGGCGCATCACCAACCGCTGGGAGGCCGGCGTCCTGACCGGCAAGGGCCAGGGCTGGGGCGGGTCCGCGATCCGCCCCGAGGCCACCGGCTACGGCGCGGTGCTGTTCGCCTCCGAGATGCTCGCGGTCCGCGGCGAGTCGCTGGACGGCCTCTCCGCGGTGGTCTCCGGCTCCGGCAACGTCGCCCTGTACACGATCGAGAAGCTCCAGCAGCTCGGCGCCAACCCGCTGACGGCCTCCGACTCCTCTGGCTACGTCGTCGACGACAAGGGCATCGACCTCGCCCTGCTCAAGCAGATCAAGGAGGTCGAGCGCGGCCGCATCGACGAGTACGCCGCCCGCCGCGGGTCCTCGGCCCGCTTCGTGCGGGGCGGACGGGTCTGGGAGGTGCCGGCGGACGTCGCCTTCCCGTCGGCGACCCAGAACGAGCTGGGCGTCGAGGACGCGCGCACGCTCGTCGCGAACGGCGTCAAGGCCGTCTCGGAGGGCGCGAACATGCCCACCACCCCCGACGCGGTGCACCTGTTCCAGGCGGCGGGCGTCGCCTTCGGGCCGGGCAAGGCCGCCAACGCGGGCGGCGTCGCCGTCAGCGCGCTGGAAATGGCGCAGAACGCGGGCCGGGTGGCGTGGAGCCGCGACAAGGTCGAGGAGGAGCTCGCGGGCATCATGCGGTCGATCCACGCGGTCTCCCACGAGACGGCGGCCCGCTACGGCGCCGCGGGCGACTACGTGACGGGCGCCAACATCGCCGGCTTCGAGCGCGTGGCCGACGCGATGCTGGCCCAGGGCGTCATCTAGCCAGAACGCAGTCGCGGGCGCGGTCCCGGGCACCGGTACCGGACGCCGTCCCGGTCACCGGTACCGGGCACCGCTCCCGCGCGTCGTCCCGCACGGCCGTGGTGGTTCCGCCCCGCCCCAGGGGTGGGCGGGGCGGGGCCGCTCGGCCGGGAGTCAGGCGGGGGAACGTAGCCTGGCCTCCCACCACCGACAGGGAGTTGCCGCGTGCTGACCGCACTGGACGGGACGTACGGCGACCGCGCGGACGCCATCGGCGTCGCCGGCCGCACCGCTTCGTACGAGGAACTGCTGGGCGCGGCGGGCGCCGTGGCCGCCGACATCGCGGGCGCCCCCGCCGTCGCCGTGACCGCGACCGCCTCCCTGGAGACCGTCGCCGCCGTCGTCGGCGCGCTGCTCGCCGGGGTGCCCTGCGTACCGCTGCCCCCCGACGCCGGCCCCGCCGAACGCGACCACATCCTGCGCGACTCCGGCGCCGTCGGGATCGAAGTCGACTTCGCCCGGCGCGCCGCACCGCCCTCCGCCGCTCCCGGCGCCTCCCCGCGGGATCCCGCGCTGATCCTGTACACCTCCGGCACCACCGGCCCGCCCAAGGGCGTGGTCCTCGCCGCCGACGCCCTCGCGGCCGACCTCGACGCCCTCGCCGAAGCCTGGCAGTGGAGCGCCGAGGACACCCTCGTGCACGGGCTCCCGCTCTTCCACGTGCACGGCCTCGTCCTCGGCGTCCTCGGCGCCCTGCGCACCGGCAGCCGCCTCGTGCACACCGGCCGCCCGACCCCGCAGGCCTACGCCGCCGCGGGCGGCAGCCTGTACTTCGGGGTGCCGACCGTCTGGTCCCGCGTGGCCGCCGACCCGGGGGCGGCCGCCGCCCTGTCCGGGGCCCGCCTCCTGGTCTCCGGCAGCGCCCCGCTGCCCGCCCCCGTCTTCCGGGACCTGGAACGCCTCACCGGGCACCGCCCCGTCGAGCGCTACGGCATGACCGAAACGCTGATCACCGTCAGCGGCCGGGCCGGCGGCGCGGTGCGCCCCGGCACCGTCGGCACCCCGCTCCCCGGCATCCGGACCCGCATCGCCGCCGAGCCGGGCGCCGAGATCGGCGAACTCCAGCTGACCGGACCCACGCTGTTCTCCGGATACCTGGGCCGCCCCGAGGCCACCGCGGCCGCGTACACCGAGGACGGGTGGTTCCGTACGGGCGACATCGCGGCCGTCGACGAGAGCGACGGCGTCCACCGCATCGTCGGCCGCGCCTCCATCGACATGATCAAGTCCGGTGGCTACCGCATCGGCGCGGGCGAGATCGAGAACGCCCTGCTGGACCACCCCAAGGTGAGCGAGGCGGCCGTCGTGGGCGTCCCCGACACCGACCTCGGGCAGCGGATCGTCGCCTTCGTCGTCGCCGAAGGGGTCACCGGCGCCGAACTGACCGACTTCGTCGCCGCCCACCTGTCGGTCCACAAACGCCCCCGCGAGGTCCGCTTCGTGGCCTCCGTACCGCGCAACGCCATGGGCAAGCCGCAGAAGAAGCTGCTGCTCGACGACCACTTCGGCGGGGAAGCGCGATGACCGCCCCCGCCGGCACCCGCCGCGACCCCTGGCTCCGCCGCTTCCACCCGACGGCGCACCTCCCGACCGCGCCCGTCCTGGTCGTCCTCCCGCACGCGGGCGGCAACGCCTCCTTTTACTTCCCGTTCTCCCGCGACCTCGCCGCGCACGCCGAGGTGCTCACGGTCCAGTACCCCGGCCGCCAGGAGCGGCTGGGGGAGAGCGGCCCGGACACGGTGGCCGGGCTGGTCGACGGAGTGGAGCGGGCGCTGCTGCCGTGGCGGGAGCGGCCCGTGGTGCTGTTCGGGCACAGCATGGGCGCCGTACTCGCCTTCGAGCTGGCCCGACGGTGGGAACGCGCGGGGGAGGGCCCGCGCGGCCTGGTCCTGTCCGGGCGGCGCTCCCCGCTCGTGCACCGCGAGGAGACCCTGCACCTCCAGGGCGACGACGCCCTGATCGGACAGCTGACGGCACTCGCCGGCACCGACGCCGGACTGCTGGCGGACCCGGAGTTCCGGGAGCTGATCCTCCCGTCGCTGCGCAGCGACTACAAGGCCGTCGAGACCTACCGGTACGAGCCGGGGCCGCCGCTGCGCACCGCCGTGAGCGTGCTGTGCGGGGAGTCCGATCCACGGGCGAGCGTGGCGGAGGCCATGGGGTGGCGGGAGCTGACGGGGGCGGCCTTCACCTTCCGCTCCTTCCCCGGCGGGCACTTCTACCTGGCCGAGCGGCACGCGGACGTGGTCCGCGCGCTCGCCGAGGACCTGGCGTCCTTCGTCCCCGCGCCGGCGTCCGGCTGACGGCGCGGGGGTCCACCGCGGGGGGTGGAGGGGGTCACCGGAGGGTCAGCGGCGTCTCGGAGGCGACGCGGGCGAGCTTCGCGGGGTTGCGGACGTAGTAGAGGCCGCTGATGCGGGCGTCCTCGACGCGGACCGCCATGATCCCGTCGATCTCCCCGTCGAGGCGTACGACGAGGGCCGGGCTGCCGTTGACCGCGGTGAGCTCGCAGGTGACCGCGTACCCGGACTTGGCGGAGCCGCCGAGGTAGAAGCGGGCCACCTTCCCGGCGCCGACGACCGGCCGCAGCGCGGCCTGCTTGACGCCGCCGCCGTCGCTCACCAGGACGACCTCGGGGGCGAGCACGTCGAGGAGGTCCTGCAGGTTCCTCGTTTCGAGGGCGAGCCGGAACGCCTCCACGGCCGCCCGCGCCCTGCCCGCGGAAACCGTCTGACGGGGGCGGCGGGCGTCGACGTGCCGGCGCGCGCGGTGCGCTATCTGGCGGACGGCGGCCGGGGTCTTCTCGACGGCGGCCGCGATCTCCTCGTAGTCGACGTCGAAGACCTCGCGCAGTACGAAGACGGCGCGTTCGGTCGGCGAGAGCGTCTCCAGGACCAGCATCATCGCCATCGACACGCTCTCGGCGAGCTCGACGTCCTCGGCCACGTCCGGCGTGGTGAGCAGCGGCTCGGGCAGCCACTGGCCGACGTAGGCCTCCTTGCGGCGCTGCATCGTGCGCAGCCGGTTCAGCGCCTGGCGGGTGGTGATCCGGACCAGGTAGGCGCGGTGGTCGAGGACCTGCGCCGGGTCGACCTCGACCCAGCGCAGCCAGGTCTCCTGGAGGACGTCCTCGGCGTCGGCGGCCGATCCGAGCATCTCGTAGGCGACGGTGAAGAGCAGGTTGCGCAGGGAGACGAAGGTGTCGGTCGCCGGTCCGGCGGCATGGTCGCTCAGGCGTGCGTCCACAGGGGGTCCTTGTCGTAGACGGGTCGGGGCGGGGCGGGGCGGGGCGGGGCGGTCGGGGCGGGGCGGGTCCGGTCGGGGCGGTCGGGTCAGGTCGGGGATTCAGGGGGTGGCCGGTGTCGCGTCGCGCTCGGCGCGCAGCGGCTGCCGGCGCTTCTCGTCCTTGGCCCACCAGGTGCGCGCGCCGGGCCTGCGGGCCTCGTACCCCAGCTGCCAGGGGATGCCCTTGCAGATGAGCTCCTTGACCAGCGCGCCCGGCCGGCCGGCCAGGTGGTACTTCTTGACGGTGTCGTCCTTGTGGGCCAGTTGCAGGACGCCGGCGCGGCGGCCCAGGCTGAGGCACTGGGCGGCGAACCCCACGTCGACGGGCTCGGGCCGGGTCCCGGCGATCCGGCCGAGCACGGTCTCGGCGGCCTGCGGGCCCAGCTGGACGGCGGCCTGGCAGCTCATCCTGAACGGCAGGTCCGACGGGGCGGCCGAATCACCGGCCGCGACGATGCGTACGTCGTCCACGCTGGTCAGCGTCTCGTCCGTGAGCAGGCGGCCCAGGGCGTCGGTGGTCAGCCCGCTGCGGGCGGCCAGGTCGGGCACGCCGAATCCCGCCGTCCAGATGGTCACCGCGCTGGGCAGTTCACGGCCTCCGCCCAGCCGCACGGCATCGCGCGAGACGGCCGTCACCCTCGTGTCGGGGCCCGCGAGCACGGTCACTCCGAGCCTCGCCAGCTGCCGGGCCACCGCGCGCCGGGCCCGGGGGTGCAGGGACGGCCCGAGCAGGCCGCCGCAGACCAGGGTCACGGCGCGGCCCCGCTCCGCCAGTTCGGCGGCGGTCTCGATGCCGGTCGTGCCGCCTCCGACCACCGTCACCGGGGCCGCCGCATCCGTGGCGTCGAGGAGCGGGCGCAGCCGCCTCGCCTCCTCCAGGCCGGCCAGCGGGTGGGCGAATTCGGCCGCGCCGGGCACGCGGGGGTCGGCGCTGCCGCTGCCCACCGCGTAGACGAGGTAGTCGTAGGCGACGGGAGCTCCGGTCGCCAGTGTCACGGTGCGTGCGGCCGCGTCGATCCGGGTCGCGCTGTCGACCACCAGCCGGACGTCCCCGGCGAGGACCTTGCGGTAGTCGAGCACCGCCTCGTGCGTCCCGGCCACCAGCTGGTGCAGGCGGATCCGCTCGACGAAGTCCGGGCGCGGGTTGATCAGCGTCACGGTCACGTCGTCGCGCTGCGTCAGGCGGTTGGCGGCCATCACTCCGGCGTAACCGCCGCCGATCACGACCACCTCGGTGCGCTGCGTCATGGTGTCTCTCCTTCGGTCCGGCCTCGTTCGGCCTCAAGACACCGGTGGGACCGCGGCTGTGACACCTTGTGAGCCGGATCACCTCGCGGGGGCGTGCCGTGGGAGTGCCCTCGACCGCCGGCCGGTGCGTGCGGCCGGAGGCCGGTGTCCGCGACCGGCGGCCGGTGCGTGCGGCCGGCGGCCGGCGTCCACGGCGGGCGGTCAGTGCCCGGGGCGGACGGCGAGGTGGCGGGCGAGGACCTCCAGAGCCCGCGTCACCTCGGGGAGGCGCTCGGCGCCCTCCTCGCCCAGGGCCCGGGCGAGGGCCTCCTCGACCTTGGAGCCGCCCCCGGCGCGTACGGCCGCGACGCGGGCGGAGACCACGGGGGAGGGCCGCACCAGCGTCCGGCGGCGGTCGGCGGGGTCGGGCGCCGTCTCGACGGAGCCGGCCTCGCGCAGGCGGGCGACGGCGCCCGAGACCTGACTCTGCGGCAGGCCGGTGCGCTGCGCGGTCTCGCCGACGGTGGTGTCCGGGTGGGCGGCGATGTCCCCGGCGACGATGACGACGGAGCGGGTGCCGCCGGCGTACCGGCCGGAGCCGCCGGGCGGTTCGGGCAGGGCCTCCTCGCCGAGCTTCATCAAGGCGCGGCCCAGCAGGAAGAGTTCGATTCCGTCCACCGCTCCACCCTACTGCATCGCAATGGATTCATCGGAATCGATCCATCTCTCTTGATGCATCGATCTCGATGGATTACGGTGGTTGCAGAGCGGCGGACGAGGGGTCCGCGCGCCGACCGTACGAAGTCGATCGCACGAAGGAGTCACGTCACCATGTCCAGCACCCGTCAGATGTCCTCGCTCCCCGTTCCCGGCGCGACCCTGTACTACCGCCTCGAAGGCTCCGGGCCGTTGCTGCTCATCTCGCAGAGCGGCGAGGGCGACGCGGACCGCACCGTGGACCTGGTCCCGCACCTCACCGACGCCTTCACGGTCCTGACCTACGACCGCCGGGGGCTCTCCCGCAGCCGGCTCGCGGAGCCGGGGCGGACCACCTCCCTCGCCGAGCACGCCGAGGACGTCCACCGGCTGCTGGCCGCCGTCACCGACGAGCCGGCCCTGATGCTCGGATGCAGCCTGGGCGCGGTCATCGGCCTGCACCTGGCCGTCCGTCACCCCGGGCAGGTGTCCACCCTCGTCGCCCACGAGCCGGTCGCCCCGCGTCTGTTGCCGGCGGCCGACCGCGTCCGGCACGAAGCGGAGCTGGTCGGGCTCCGCGAGCTCTACCGCGACGCCGGGCTCGCCGCGACCCTGTCCGAGGTCGCCCGGTCGCTCGGCATAGACCCCGTCCGCCAGGAGACCGAGGCGGACCTCACCCCGCAGCCCATGGACGAGCGCCGCCGCGCCAATTTCGGATATTTCCTGGAGCACGACGTCCTCGCCGCCGCCCGGGACACCCTCGACCCCGCCGCCCTGGCCGGCTCGACGACCCGCATCCTCGCCGCCGTCGGCGCGACCACCCCGGCCACCGTCTTCGACCACGGCTGCGCGACCGCCCTGGCGGAGCTCCTGGGCACCGGGATACACACCTTCCCGGGCGGCCACAACGGCAACACCACCCACCCCCACGCCTATGCCACCCGCCTCCGCACCCTCCTCACCACCCCCTGAGTCCTCATCCGCCGCGCGTGCACCGCCCGGAGTGCCGGAGTCGGGGCGGGGCGGGGCCGGATGGGGGCCGGGGTGGGGCCGGCCGGAGGTGGCCGGAGGTAGACCCCGGTGGGGCGCATGCGGGCCAACTCGCCCTCCGCAGAAGGCAATCCCTGCCAACATCGGGGGATGGATCAAACGGCTGGCGAGTCCAGAACCGATCAACGTGCCCTGTCGGCGGCTGCCGTGACCGTCGTGATGTGGGCCTCCGCATTCGTCTCCATCCGCGCGTCCGCCGAGTACTTCGGGCCCGGGGCGCTCGCGCTGGGGCGGCTGCTGACGGCTTCCGTCGCGCTGGGGGTGGTCCTGCTCGTCAAACGGGTGCCGCCGCCGTCGCGGCAGGCGTGGCCCGGGATCCTGGCGTCCGGAGTGCTCTGGTTCGGGCTGTACATGGTGACGCTGAACTGGGGTGAGCAGGGGGTCGACGCCGGTACGGCCGCCATGGTGGTCAACATCGGCCCCATCGTCATCGCCCTCCTCAGCGGCTGGCTGCTCAAGGAGGGTTTCCCGCCGATGCTGCTGGCGGGGATGGGCGTGTCCTTCGTGGGGGCGGCCGTCGTGGGGATGTCCACCTCCAAGGGCGGGAGTTCCTCCCTCACCGGCGTGCTGCTCTGCCTGGTCGCCGCGCTCGCCTACGGCGCCGGGGTGGTGTCGCAGAAGCCCGCCCTGCGGCACGCGAACCCGCTCCAGGTGACCACGTACGGCTGCTTCGTCGGCACGGTCTGCACCCTGCCGTTCGCCGGGCAGCTCATCGACCAGGTCCCGGACGCCCCGCTCACCGCCACCCTCAACATGGTCTACCTGGGCCTCTTCCCGACGGCCCTGGCCTTCACCACCTGGACCTACGCCCTGTCGCGCACCACCGCCGGGAAGATGGGCGCGACGACCTACGCCGTGCCCGCCGTCGTCGTGGTCATCGCCTGGTTCGTCCTCGACGAGGTCCCGGGCTGGCTGACCCTGCTGGGCGGCGCCATCTGCCTCGGCGGCGTGGCCGTCTCCCGCAGACGCCCCCGGCCGGCCCCGCGCCCGGCGGGCGTGCCCGAGTGAGGACCTGACCCCGGGGGATCCCGGCGGGGGCTCCCGCGCCGGGATCCCCCGGGGTCACAGGACGTAGGTGGCCTCGTTGCGGCCCAGGAGGTAGCCGAGCTGTAATCGGTTCAGGGCCCCGAGTTCCTGCTTGATGGCCGCGATGTGGGCCTGGAGGGAACGTTCGCTGATGCCTATGCGGCGTGCGATGGCCTTGTCCGAGTAACCCTCCACCAGTAGTCGACTGATGGACTCCCGGATCGCCGGGACGACCTCGTCGGCCGCCTTCGCCGCGTGCAGCGGGACGAAGGGAAAGGGCTTCGCCCTGTCCCAGGCCTTGTCGAACGTGTCGCGAAGAAATCGTACGATAGTCGGTTCGGTAATGGAGATCGCCGTGGTACGGTCCTCGTTCGCCGAAATGAAGGCGACATCGTCGACAATGATCAAACGGTCAAAGAATTCTTCCAGGGTGCGAACCTGGGCGCCGTATTCCGTTACGGCGCGGACATATTCCTTGGTCGCCTCGTCGAATCTCGTGGTGTGCTGATACAGGGTCCGCATAGCGATCCCCGCCGAGATGTGCCGGCGCACGGATTCCAGCGCGTCCTTCAGCACCGCGCTCGGCCGCGCCCCGTCGGGCTGCGCCGTGAGGATGTCCCGGCGGACCGCGCCCAGCGCCTCGTTGATCGCCGTCGAGATGCTGCCCAGGCCGTGCAGGTACCGCACTCCGGGTCCCACGACCTCCTCGTCCGGACGGGACTCCACCGCGGGCGCCGGGGTGGGCCGGGCCGCCTGCTGTGCGGCTTCCTGCGCCAGCAGGCCCAGGTGCGTTGCGAGTTCCCGCAAGAACGCCTGCGGTTCCCCCGCCGCAGCCGCGCACAGCGCTTCAGGTGCACCGCTTTGTGCGGTTTTGACGTATTTAACTACGTCCACGTGCCACCCCTGTCTGTCCGGTATGCAGCTGTTTATGGCGGTTGAGACCCCGTGGGTTCCCGCAATGCGTAAACCGGAGCCATCGTAGGTCTACCTCGTCGTGACCCGGCAGGGGAGATTTGGTCTCACCGCAGGAACGAACACCGACAAGGCGCCCCGGAGATCACCACCGCCGGAAACCCGCCTCGGTTTGGCGTTCCTGGAATGGCCGAAGACGAAACGACTTGAGGGGACTGGGAAAAATGGGGAAGAACCACATGGTGACTCGTCGGGCCGGCCGCGTTTCGGGAATCCGCGGCCGCGCGGTTCTCGCCGCCGCGGGCATCGCCCTCGGCGTCGGTACGGCGGTCACCGGCCTCGCCCACGGTGCCTCCACGGCCGACTCCGTCAGCCACCTGCGCCTCGGCGACGTCGGCTGGAACAACGCGAACCCGCACGTCGTCGCCGGTGACGCCGGTGACGTCGGCTGGAACAACCCGCAGCCCGGCACCACCCCCACCCCCCAGCCCACCTCCACCAACGACGTTGGCTGGAACTGATCCACCGCCACGGCCCCGTACTGCACTGCTTCCCCTCCCGCCTCCGACCGACCGGCAAAGGAATGGCTGATCCTCGTGGTTCCCTCGCCCTGGTTCCTGACGTCCGAGACCACGCCCGGCCCTGACCCCGCCGCCCGCGTCTACTGCTTCCCGCACGCAGGCGGGAACCCCCGGACCTTCCTCGACTGGCAGCCCGCCATGGGGCCCGACGCGCGGATCCTCGCCGTCTGCCCGCCCGGCCGCGGCCACCGCTTCCGCGAACCGGCCCCCGCCTCCCTCGCCGAGCTCGCCGACGGCGCCGCCACCGCCATCGCCCTCGCCGCCGACGCCGACCGGCCCTTCCTCCTCTTCGGCCACAGCTTCGGCGCCGCCCTCGCCTTCGAGGTCGCCCGCCGCCTCGACGGCATCCGCGGTTTCGCCGGCCTCGTCGCCTCCGGCTGCTCCGCCCCCTCGCTGCTGCCGACCCCCCGCGTGGTCGAGGCCGCCGCACTGGAGGGCCGCGCCTTCACCGAGGCCGTACGGTTCTTCGGCGGACTGCCCCCCGAGGTGATCGAGGACGAAGCCGTCCAGGAACTGCTCCTGCCGCACCTGAAGGCCGACTTCCGGATGGTCGCCGGCTACCGCTACGCGCCGGACACCCCCCTCACGGTCCCGCTCGTCCTCCTCAACGGTGCCGACGACCCCCACGTCAGCCCCGCCGCGCTCGGCCCCTGGGCCCGCGAGTGCGCCACCGAACCGGAGCTCCACTGGACGCCCGGCGGCCACTTCTACTTCGAGGACCGGCCGCACGCCGTCACCGCCGTCCTGCGCCCCCTGGCCCGCGCGGCCGCGGCGCCGACCCGCAGCGGAGATGAGTACGTTGAGCTGATCTGAACCACCGGCCGACGCACCCCAGCCCTTGCGAGGAACCCATGACCAGCACCACCGACGCCGCCCGACTGCGGCGCGCCGTCACCTTCCGGGACCTGCACACCGGTCCCCGCCCCTTCGTCGTCCCCAACCCCTGGGACGCCGGCACCGCACGCATCCTGGCGTCCCTCGGCTTCGCCGCCCTCGCCACCACCGGCGCGGGGCTCGCCCACAGCCTCGGCCGTCCCGACGGCGCCAACCGGCTCACCCGCGCCGAGATCCTGGACAACGCCGCCGCGATCGTGGACGCCACCGGCCTGCCCGTCACCGCCGACCTGGAGAGCGGCTTCGGGGAACGCCCCGAGGACGTCGCCGAGACCATCCGGCTGGCCGCCGCCGCCGGGCTGGTCGGCGGCTCCGTAGAGGACTCCACGGGCCGCGACGAGGACCCCGTGCGCCCGCTCGACGAAGCCGTGGAACGGGTCGCCGCCGCCGTCGAGGCCGCGAAGGGACTCGACTTCCCCTTCACCGTCACCGCCCGCGCCGAGAACTTCTTCCAGGGCCTGCCCGACCTCGACGACACCATTCGCCGCCTGAAGGCGTACGAGGCCGCCGGCGCCGACGTGCTCTACGCCCCGGGCCTGCCGGACGCCGAGTCCGTCCGCGCGGTCTGCTCCGCCGTGGACCGGCCCGTCAACGTCCTGATGACCGGCGCCCTCAAGCTGTCCGTCGCCGACCTCGGAGACCTCGGCGTGCGCCGCGTCAGCACCGGCTCGGCCCTGTCCCGCGCGGCCCTCGGCGCCCTCGTCCGCGCCGCCCGTGAGATCACCGGGTCCGGCACCTTCGACTTCGGCCTGGACGCCCTCCCGTACGCCGAGGCCAACGCCCTCCTGGCCCCCGCGGCCCCCGCCCCGTCCGCCCCGTCCGCCGACCGAGAGAGCGATCCGGCACCGTGAGCCTTCCGTACGCGTCACCCGCCGCCTCCGCGTTATCCGCGGCCCCCGCCGTCCACCTGTCCGCGCCCCGCTACGTCCTCGGTGAACTCCGCGCCGCCCACACCACGGTCGACGGTCTGGCGGAGCGGGCCCGTACGTTCGGCATGCCTCCCCGTGCCGAACTGTGGGGCTGGGGCACCGTCCACCGCACCGCCAAGGCCCTGGAGACCCTCGCCGCCGAGACCGCCCGCGCCACCCTCGACGGCGCGGGCGCCGCCCCGGCGGACGTGGACTGCCTCATCCTGTGCTCCACCCGCTTCCCCGGCGGCCCCCGCACCCACGGCGCGTTCGTGGAGAACGTCATGGCCGCCACCGGCCTCGGCGCGGCCGCCTTCACCGGCCTCACCCTCGGCCGCTGCGCCAACCTCCTCGCCGGCATCCGCACCGGACAGGCCTACGTCGCCTCCGGCATGCACCGCAGGGTCATGGTCGTCACCGCCGACCGGGTCACCGACGAGTCCGTCCGCATGGAGAACTTCGCGCTCTTCAGCGACGGCGCCGCCTCGTGCCTGATCAGCGCCGACCCCCTCGGCCCGGACGCCTACGAGATCGTCGCGGGCGCCAGCGCCCAGGACCCGGCCGGCCTCGACTGGTCCAACGAGATCAGCTCCGACCTCGCCCGCGAGGTCAACCGGCAGATCCTCGAAGAGGCCGGCATGAAGATCGGCGACATCCAGGGGGTGCTCCACCCCAACCTCTACAAGCCGCTGGTCGTCCTCAAGGAACGCCAGGCCGGCTTCACCCGCGAACAGCTCTTCCTGGACAACATCCCGCGCGTGGGCCACTGCTTCGCCGCCGACCCGCTGATCAACCTCGTCGACCGGGAGGCGGCCGGGGAGCTGAGGCCCCGCGGACACTACCTGCTCGCCTCCAGTGTCCCGGGCGTGCGGATCGGCGTCCTGCTGCGCAAGCTCCCCGCGACCGCCGCCGCGAGCGCCACCGACTCCGCCCGGCAGGGGGACCACTGACATGGACGCGCCCCTCACCCCCGGCGAGGAGACCTCCCTCGACATGGCGCGCGGCTTCTTCGCGCCCGCCTTCACCCTCCCCGACCTGACCACCTCCCTGCCGCCCGGCCCCTTCGAGGCCTCCCCGGCCGGTGCGGCCGAGGCCGCGCGGATCACCGCCCTGCCCCCCGCGGGCCTGTTCCGCCGGCTCCTCGCCGACCAGGAGAGCGAGGGCGTCCTGCTCGCCGCCCGCCGGGTCCTCGCCGCCTTCCTGGCCCCCGAGCCCGACGAACCGGAGCTGCGGGACCCCGCCGACGCCGACGAGGCCGCGGCCCAGGTGCTGGCGGCCCGCGCCGAACTCGCCGCCGTCCTCGCCCCGCTGCGCACCCACCCCGACCCCGAGGTGCGCACGGCCGTGCTGCGCCAGCGCGCCCCCCTGGCGCTGACCGGCGGCTGCTGGCTGGACACCCTCTCGCAGGCCGCGACCCAGCCCGCCGAGATCGTGGGCCGCCTCTTCGGGCAGCACTGGCTGCTCCAGGGCGAGGGCACCGCCGAGGCCGGCATGCTCGGCCGGCGCCGCCGGGCCCTGGTCGGCCACGGCGTGTTCCTGTCCGGGGTGGAGGCCGCCGCCTTCCTCGACGAGACCGGCGCCCGCCCGCTCACCGCCCTGCACGGCGCCTTCCACCTGGCCCTGTCCCGGCTGCCGGCCTCCTTCCTCCCCGAGGTCGTCGGCGTCCACTACGCCGCCCACGCGCTCGGCCTGGACGACCTGCTGCTCGGCATCGAGCCGATGCTCGCCGAGAGCGACGTGCGCCCGCTGCTCGCCGAGTACCTCTCCTTCACCGCGCAGTCGCCCACCGGAGCCGAGGACCGCCGCCGCGCGCTGGCCGCCGTACGCCTCCTCGTACGCCTGGAACGCGAGCACACCGCGGCCCTCGCCGAGCTCGCCGCCTGGCACGACGGGCTGTCGCTGGACGCCCGGGTCGCGCGGATCGTCGAGCGGCACGCGCCGCACGCGGGCCGCCAGCACCGCGCGGTGCGGCTGGGCACCCGCAAGCTCACCGACTGGCTCGACGACGGGCAGCTCGACCCGGCCGCCTTCGTACGGGAGTTCCGCACCGCCCGCCAGATCCGGCCCGCCCGCGACGGCGGCCCCTGCCGCTTCCTGAAGTCCATCAAGTTCGGCGGCCCCATGTTCGGCATCTTTGACGAGCGGGAGGCGGCCGTCCTGGCAGCCTGGGCGCAGGCCGTCGCCGACGGCGAGCCCGCGGGCGCGGACCTCGTGCCCACCACCGCGGGCGACGAGCCGGCCCGGGCCTGGAGCGGCCGGCTCGCCACGGTGCGGCCCACCGACGTGCTGGTCCGCGAACCCGAGGACCCCGGCGACCACCGCCGCTTCTTCCACCGCCTCGTCACCTTCGAGCGCCACCCGAACGTGCTGCCGCAGGCCCGCGCCCGCGCCGAGGCCGGGCTGGCCGACGCCGAACTGCTCTTCGCGCACGGGGCAGGCGGCGTGCTGACCGACGCGAGCTGGTTCCCGTACACGCCCGAGGCGCTGATGGAGCGGGTCGAGCGGATCTACTGGGACAAGCTGGTGGACCCGTACGAGCCGCTCACCGAGATCCCCTCCCGCGACGAAGTGGTCTTCGAGCAGTCGACGTACGCCCTCGGCAGCCTCATCGACGGCACCTGGGCGCACCGCATCGGCAACCTGGGCCGCCGCGGCCGGCGCAGCGACGACCTGCTCTTCTCCATCTACGCGGACGAGATGGGCCGCGGCGACATGGCCAAGAACCACATCACGATCATCCACAAGGTGCTGGCCAGCATGGACATGGACCTGCCGCACATCCGGCAGGAGGCGTTCCTGCACCAGGGCGACCTGCCGGACCACCTGTACGGCTTCTCCATCCACCAGGTGTGCCTGTCGCTTTTCCCCGACAGCCTCTACAACGAGATCCTCGGCTACAACCTGGGCATCGAGATGTTCGGCCTCGGCGCGATGCGGCTGCACGAGATCCAGAAGCTGCGCCGCCACGGCCTCGACGTCTCCTACGAAGAGGCCCACCTGTCCATCGACAACTTCTCGGCGGGCCACGCCCGCCAGTCGGCCGAGATCGTCGTGGCCTACCTCGACGAGGTGCTGCGCGGTTCCGGCGAGGAGGCGGTGCAGCGCGAGTGGCGCCGCATCTGGCGCGGTTACGCCTCCTTCGCCTACTTCGTCGAGCACGCCCTGGTGAAGCGGGTCCGCGCCGGGGCGTCCGATTCGGGCGGGCCCGCCTCCGGAACCCCCGCCGCCGGTCCCGTCGACGCCCCTGCCGACACCCCCGCCGACCTGGTCATCTGAGGAGCCGGACGATGGAACTGACGACGAGCTTCGACCCCGAGGTCCTCGCCCTGCCCTTCTACGAGGACTCCCACCGCCGCCTCGCCGAGGGGGCGGGGGCCTGGTGCGACAGCAACCGGGTGCTGTGGGAGGAGATCCGCGCCCTCGACCCGGACGCGGCCGGGCGCCGGCTCGTGCGCGCCCTGGGCGCGGCGGGCTGGCTGGCCGAACTGGACCCCCGGGGCGCGCCGGTGGACGACTTCCGCGCGGTGTGCCTGCGCCGCGAGGCCCTCGCGTACGCGGAGGACCTCGCCGACTTCGCCTTCTCCATCCAGGCGCTGGCCGCGACCCCGCTGCTGCGCTTCGGCAGCGAGGCGCAGCGCCGCCGCTACCTGCCGGGGATGGCCGCGGGGACCCTGATCGGGGCCTTCGCGGTCTCCGAGAAGGAGGCCGGCTCGGACGTGGCCTCGGTGGGGCTGGAGGCGGTGAAGGACGCGGCGGACGGTTCGTACGTGCTCGACGGGCGCAAGGCCTGGATCGCCAACGGGACCATCGCCGACGTGTTCGTCGTCATCGCCCGCACCGGGCAGGGCCCCGGCCCGCTGGGGCTGTCCGCCTTCCTGGTGCCCGCGTCGACCCCCGGGCTGCGGGTCGAGCGGATCGACGCGATCGCCCCGCGGTCCTTCGCGCACCTGTCCTTCGAAGGGTGCCGGCTGCCCGCGGACGCGCTGCTGGGGCGGCCGGGGAAGGGGTTCGTGGTCGCGGTCGACCTGCTGGAGCGGTTCCGTACGACGGTCGGCGCGGCGGCCCTCGGATTCGCCCGGCGGGCCTTCGACACCGCGCTCGCCCACGTCCTGGGGCGGGAGGCGTACGGGGCCACCCTGTTCGACCTCCAGCTGGTGAAGGCCTCCCTCGCCGACATGGAGGTGCAGCTGAACGCGGCCGCGCTGCTCGTGGCGCGGGCCGCCTGGGAGACCGACCGCGGCAGCCGGCGGTTCGCCCGCCACTCCAACATCGCGAAGGTGCACGCCACCGAGGCCGCCCAGGGGGTCGTCGACTCCGCCGTGCAGCTGCTCGGGGCGGCGGGCATCGTGCAGGGCTCGGTCACCGAGCGGCTGTACCGGCAGATCCGCTCCCTGCGCGTCTACGAGGGCACCTCGGAGGTGCTGAGGATGGCCATCGCGGGCTCCCTCGACATGCGCAGGGCGGCCCGCGCGGCGGCCGCCTGACCCCCCTGCACCCGCCTGACCCCCCTGCACCCGCCTGACCCTCCTGCACCCGCCCGGCCCCTCGCCCGTCCGCCCCTGCTTCGCCCGCTCGGCCCGCACCACCCGTTCGACAAGGAGTCACCAGTGAGCAGCACCACGACCGTCAGCCCCGTCGAGGCCGTCCGCCTCCCGGACCCCTACCCCTTCTACGCGCGCCTGGTGGCCGAGCGCCCCTTCGCCTTCGACGAGGCGCTGGGGGCCTGGGTGGCGGCCGACGCCGCCGCGGTGCGCGCGGTGCTCGGCAGCGGCGTCCTGCGGGTACGGCCCGTGGCGGAGCCGGTTCCGGCCGGGATCGCCGGCACGGCGGCGGGCGAGGTGTTCGGGCAGCTGGTGCGGATGACCGACGGTGCGGCGGCGGCCCGCCTGAAGGGGGCCGTCGCGGGGGCCCTGGCCGCCGCCGACACCGCGTACGCGGGGGAGCTGGCGGCCCGGTTCACCCGTGAGGCGCTCGCCGCGGGCGGCGAAGTCCCGTACGAGGAGCTGATGTTCGGGGTCCCGGCGCGGGTGGTCGCGGTGCTCGCCGGGCTGACCGGGGGCGCCGACCGCGAGGCGGCCCGCGCGATCGCCGACTTCGTCCGCTGCATCCCCGCCACGGCGGGCCCCGAGGACCGGGAGGCGGCCGCGGTGGCCGCCGTCCGGCTGCGCGAACTCCTCGGCCCGGTACTGGACTCGGCCGCCGCCGCGGGCCCGGAGGGGGCGCCGGGCAGCACGCCGGGGGCGGCGTCCGGAGCCGGAATCCGGGAGGGGTACGGCGCCGGCCGGGCGCACGGACTGCTCGCCGGGCTGGTGCGGGCCGCCGACCGGGAAGGCCTGGTCGACCTCGGGCCGCTGCTCTCCAACGCCATCGGCTTCCTCTCCCAGACCTACGACGCCACCGCCGGGCTCATCGGCAACACCCTGGTCGCCCTCGCCCGGGGCGCCGAAGCCCCCGACACGGGCGCGCTCGTGCGCGAGGTGGTCCGCCAAGACGCCCCGATCCAGAACACCCGCCGCTTCGCCGCCGGGTCCTTCACCCACGCGGGCTCCACGGTGGAACCCGGGCAGCAGCTCCTCGTGGTGCTCGCCGCCGCCAACCGGGACCCCGCCGTCAACCCGGACCCCCACACCCTGCACCCCGGCCGGGTGAATCCCGTGATCTTCACCTTCGGCGCGGCGGCCCACCGCTGCCCGGGGGAGCGGCTCGCCGTGGCGCTCGCCACCGCCGTCGTCACCGAACTGCGCACGGCAGGCTGGAGCACCACAGCGACCCCCGCCTACCGCCCTCTGGCGAACGCCCGGATCCCGCTCCTCTAGCGCGCAGGCACTCCCAGGACGTCGCCCCCGCAACCGCGATCAGGCCGGGGGTCTACCACCCCTATGCCTTCAGACAGGACAAAACGCACCATGTCGGACAGTACTCACCTCTGGATGCGCCACGAGGCCCGCCCCACCGAGCGCCGAGCCCCCCTCACCCCGCACGACGCGGGCCGCCTGGTGGAGGCCGGGGTCCGGATCACCGTCGAGGAGTCGGACCAGCGCGCCTTCCCCCTCGCCGACTACGCCGCCGCCGGCTGCGCCACCGCCCCCACCGCCTCCTGGGACGCACAGGCCCCCGCCGACGCCTACGTCCTCGGCCTCAAGGAACTCCCCGCCGGCCCCGGCGCACCCGCCCTGCGCCACCGCCACATCTACTTCGCCCACGCCTACAAGGGCCAGTCGGGCGCCGCCGAACTGCTCTCCCGCTTCACCGCCGGCGGCGGCGCCCTGCTCGACATGGAGTACCTCACCGACGAAGCCGGCCGCCGCGTCGCCGCCTTCGGCTACTGGGCCGGCTACATCGGCGCCGCCCTCGCCGTCCTGCACCACCGCGGCACCCTCACCACCCCGCTGCGCCCGACCGACCGGCCCGCCCTCGACGCCCTCCTCGCCTCCGGCGCCACCACCGGCGACCCCACCACCGCCCTCGTCGTCGGAGCCCTCGGCCGCAGCGGCCGCGGTGCCTGCGACGCACTGGTGCGGGCCGGACTGGAACCCACCCGCTGGGACCTCGCCGAGACCCGCTCCCTGGACCGGGCCGCGCTGCTCGGCCACGACCTGATGGTCAACACCGTCCTGACCACCACCCCCGTACCGCCGTTCCTGACCAAGGCCGACCTCGACGACCACGCCCGCCGCCTCTGCCTCCTCTCCGACGTCACCTGCGACGTCACCTCCGACTGCAACGTCCTGCCGGTCTACGACGAGACCACCACCTGGACCGAGCCCGTCCGCACCCTGCGCGCCGAGGCCCCCCGCCTCGACCTCATCGCCATCGACAACCTCCCCTCCCTCCTCCCCGTCGAGGCCAGCACCGCCTTCTCCGCCGAACTCGCCCCGCACCTGATGCGCCTGGCCGAGTGGGACGGCGTCTGGGCCCGCGCCCTGCACACCTACCGGACCGCAGTCGAAGCCCAGGAGGCCCCCCTTGTCCGCTGACCCGCCCTCACCCGCCGCGGCGCCGGCGTCCGGCACCGTCCACTGGATAGGCACCGGCCTGTCCACCGGCCGCTCCGGCCTGTCCCTCGTCTGCGAGCGCGCCCGTCGCGTGGTCCTGTGGGACCGCACCGCCGATCGCGCCACCGCCCGCCTGGCCGCCCACGGCCTCGCGGGCCGCGCGGAGGCCCGCGCCCTCACCCCGGCCGCCCTGGCGGACGGGGTGGGCCCCGGTGACGTCCTCGTCTCCATGCTCCCCGCCGCCGAACACCCGGCGCTGCTGCGTCTGGCGACCGACCGCGGGGCCCACTTCGCCTGCACCAGCTACGTCTCCCCGGAGCTCGCCGCGCTCGCCGGCACCGCCGCCGCGCGGACCCGTACCGTCGTGCTCACCGAGGCCGGACTCGACCCCGGCATCGACCACCTGATGGCCCACCACCTGGTCGCCCGGGGCCGCGAGGCCATCGGCTCGTTACCGGCGACCGCCGCGTTCACCTCCTACTGCGGAGGGGTCCCGGCGGTCCCCAACGCCTTCCGCTACCGCTTCAGCTGGGCCCCGTACGGGGTCCTCGCGGCCCTCGGCTCCCCGGCCCGGCACATCGACTCCGGGGCCGAACGCACCGCCGCCCGCCCCTGGGAGGCCACCCGGCCGCTGGTCCTGGCGGGCGAGGAGTTCGAGGTCTACCCCAACCGCGACAGCCTCCCCTTCGTCGCCCAGTACGGCATCCCGCACCAGTGGCAGCTCGCCACCTTCGTCCGCGGAACCCTGCGCAACGCGGGCTGGCGCACCGCCTGGAAGGAGGTCTTCGACACCGTCTCCGCGGGCGACCCCGCGGCCGTCCGCGCCCTGGCCGCGGCCCTCGCCGCCCGCTACCCCACCACCCCCGACGACCGCGACCGCGTCGTCCTGTCGGTCTCCCTCGAACTGCGCACCGCCGCCGGGACCCGCTGGCGCGGCTCCCACCTGCTGGACCTGACCGGCGACGGCGAAGAGTCCGCGATGGCCCGCTGCGTCTCCCTCCCCGTCGCCTACGGCGTGACCCGCATCCTGGCCGGCGCCCTCCCCGCCGGCCTCAACCGGGCCGCCGAGACGCCCCGGGAGACCACCCGCTGGCTCACCTTCCTCGCCGCCCACGGCCTGGGCGGGACCTGCGAAGAAACCTCCTCCACCCCCTCAGGAGTCCCGGCATGACCCACCCGACCGCGCAACCGTCCCACCCCGCCGCCCACGGGCCGCTTCCCGAGGCCTTCGTCCTCACCGGCGCCTTCCGGGTCGTCTGCCGCAACCCCCGCTACCTGGAGGAACTCGCCGCCCGCGGCCTGAAGATCCTCCTGATCACCCCCGAGTCGTACCGCGACGCCGCCGAGACCGCCCGCAAGGACCCCGACCACCCGGCCTCCCTGATCGACGAGATCGCCTACGTCGACGGCTCCCTCGACCTCGACGGCTCCTTCACCCCCGGCTTCGCCGCCCGGGCCCGTGCCTGGCACGGCCGCTACACCGTGCGCGGCGCCTACGCCGTCGGCGAGACCCTGGTCGAGCAGACCGGCCTGCTGTGCGACGCCCTCGGCCTGCCCGGACCCGGACTGCGCGCCACCCGCGTCTGCCGCAGCAAGTACCTCCAGCGCTGGTACCTCGACGCCTTCGGCCCGGCCTGCCTGGTGGTGCCGCCCGGCGGCCGCGAGGACGCCGACCTGACCGCGCTGACCTACCCGGTCGTCGCCAAACCCGCCACCCGGCACTCCAGTTCGGGCGTGGTCGCCGTCGAGGACGCCGGGGCGATGCGCGCCCTGCTGATGGAGTACCCCGCCCACGAGACCGTGCTGATCGAGGAGAAGGCCACCGGCCAGGAGTACTCCGTCGAGACCCTCGTCCAGCACGGCGAGCCCGTCTTCGCGTCGGTGACCCGCAAGGAGACCACCGAGTCCGGCGCGCACACCTTCGTCGAGCTCGCCCACTCCGTCCCGGACCCGTCCGGCGGGCACGACGCGGTCCTGCGGGACGCCAACCGCCGGATGCTGGACGTCCTCGGCTTCCGCGACGGCATCGCCCACTCCGAGTGGCGCGTCGGCGCCGACGGCCGTCCCTGCCTGATGGAGGTCGCCGCCCGCACCCCCGGCGACGGCCTGCTCGCCCTCTACCACCTGGCCACCGGGCAGCCGATGGAACCCGAGATCATCAAGATCGCCCTCGGCGAGCCCGCCTCCTACCCGGCCCCGCGCCGCTTCACCCGCCAGGTCTACCTCGACCACGCACCGGGAGTCCTCGCCGACGTCACCCTCGACCGGCTCGGCGTACGCCCCCAGTGGGTGGGCGAGGCCGGGATGTGGCCCGAGTGGCTTCCCGGAGCCGCCGGGGACCCGGCCGCGCTGCGTGCGCTCCTCGTCCTGAAGGAGGCCGGTGCCCGGCTGGGCCCGCTCGCCAGCTCCGACGACCGCGCGGTGACCTTCCTCCTCGACGCCCCGACCGCAGACGGCCTGGACGAACTGGAGCGGTCCGTACGGGCCGCCGTCACCATCGTCACCGAACCGGAGGCCGGCGCCGATGAGCACTGACGTCCGCCCCGCCGAGGCCGCCCCGGAGCCGGCGGCCGCGCCCGCCGCCCCCGGGGTGTGGGTGACCTTCAAGGAGGCCCCGCGCGCGGTGAAGACCGTACTGGCCGGGGTGCTCGTCAACCGGCTCAGCGGCTTCCTGCACGTCTTCCTCGTCCTCTTCCTCACCGCCGAGGGCTACTCGAAGGGCCACACGGTCATCGCCCTGGGCGTCTACGGCGGCGGGGCCGTCGCCGGCTCCCTGGCCGGCGGCACCCTCGCCGACCGGCTCGGCATCCGCGGCGCCACCGTGCTCTCCATGAGCAGTACGGCCGTCCTCACCGCGGCCCTCCTCTACCTGTCCGACTTCACCCTGCTGCTCTGCGCCATCGCCCTCGTCAGCCTGGGCGCCCAGCTGTTCCGCCCCGCGTCGGCCACCCTGCTCGCCGAGCAGACCGACGGCGACCGGCAGATCATGATCTTCGCGATGTACCGCTTCGGCCTCAACGTCGGCGCGACCGCCGCCCCGCTGCTGGGATACGCGCTCTACAACGCCGGCGGGCAGACGTACACCCTGCTGTTCTGGGGGGAGGCCGCCCTCGCCCTCGCCTACGCGCTCGTCGCACGGGCCACCCTGCCCGCCAGGAGCCCGGTCCGCACCGGGCCGGTGCGCGAGGCCGCCCCCACCGGCGGCTACGGCGCGGTCCTGCGCGACCGCCGCTACCTGCTCTACCTCGTCGCGGCCTTCTTCCACTCCGCCGTCTACATGCAGTACCTGTCCACGCTCCCGCTGTCCCTGAAGGACGCGCACATCGCGCTCTTCTGGTACACCTTCGCGGTCGCGCTCAACGGCTTCATCGTCATCGCCTTCGAGCTGCTGGTCACCAAGGTCTCGCAACGCTGGCCCCTGAAGATCACCATCGGCCTGGGCTTCGCCCTCGTCGGTGCCGGCGTCGCCTGCTACGGCCTGCCGATCGGGCCCGCCGCCGTGGTCATCGGCACCCTCGTCTGGTCCCTGGGCGAGATCCTCGGCGGCCCCGCCGTCTTCGCCTACCCGGCGGGCGCCGGGCCCGAGGCACTGCGCTCCCGCTACATCGGCAGCTTCCAGTTCACCTTCGGCCTGGGCTCCGCCCTCGGGCCGATGGCCGGCACCTGGCTCTTCCTCCAGTACGGCCAGCTCGTCTGGCCGCTGGTCGGTGCCTGCTCCCTGCTCGCCACCCTGTTCGGCCTGATCGCCGTACGCACGCGCCCGGCCGCCGCGGCCTAGCGCTCCCCACCCCACCCCCTCCTCTTCCCTTACCGAATCGAACGAGAGGTTCCGACCATGGGGCACGAGAGCTTCCGGCCGGGCATCACACACTTCCGCTGCCTGGGAATCGGCGTGGGTCCGGCCAACCTGAGCCTGGCTTCCCTGCTGCACAGCCGGCCGGACGTACCCAATCTCTTCCTCGACCGCAAGGAGACCTTCAGCTGGCACGACGGCCAGCAGATCCCGGGCACCACCCTCCAGGTCTCCCAGTTCAAGGACCTGGTGAGCCTCGCCGATCCCGCGAACCCGTTCTCGTTCCTGTCGTACCTGCACGCCAAGGGACGGGTCTACCACTTCCTCAACGCCCGGTTCGATGACGTGCCGAGGCTGGAGTTCCGCAACTACCTGGCCTGGGCCAGCCGCCGCAACGAGAACATCGTCTTCGGCGAGGGCGTCCGGGAGGTCGGCTTCGACGACGGCCTCGGCGCGTTCACCGTCCGCACCGACCGCCGCGAGCTGACCGCCGAGAACGTCGTGGTCGGCGTCGGCAGCCGCCCCTGGGTCCCGCCGCAGGGCGAAGGACGGCTCGGACCCACGCAGTTCCACGTGGCCGACTACCTGGGCGCCGCCCGCGACGTCGGCGGCAAGCGGGTCGTGGTCATCGGCGGCGGCCAGTCCGGCGCCGAGGCCTTCCTCGACCTGATCTCCCGCAGCGGCTGGGACCTGCCCCGCCGGGTCTCGTGGATCTCGCGGCGGCCGAACTACCTCCCGATCGACGACTCGCCCTTCACCAACGACTACTACATGCCCAGCCACGCGGACTACTTCTACGGACTGCCGCGCGAGCGCCGCCAGTCGCTGAATTCCAGCAACATCCTGACGAGCGACGGCATCTCCGAGTCCACGCTGCGCGAGATCTACCAGACCATCTACGTCCACCGGTTCGTCGAGGGCAACGAAGACCTGGTCGCCCTGCACCCCGGCCGCGAGGTCTTCGACGTCTCCACCGGCCCCCTCGGCGGCTGGGAGGTGTGCGCCCGGCACACGGGCGAGCCGGAGTCCGTGGAGAGGTTCGAGGCCGACATCGTCGTCTGGGCCACCGGGTACCGGCCCGCGGCCATGGACTTCCTCGCCCCCCTCGCCGGCCGCCTGGAGCACGAGGGCGAGGAACTGCGCGTCGACGAGGACTACGCCGTCCGCTGGGACGGCCCCGCCGACCGCCGGATCTTCGTCCAGAACGGGGTCCGCGGCCAGCGCGGCCTCGCCGACCCCAACCTCAGCCTCAACGCCTGGCGCAGCCGGCGCATCGCCGACCGGCTGTGCGGCGTACGCGCGGACGAGCAGCTCGCCTCCTTCATCGAATGGTCCTCCAAGGCCCCGCAGGACGAACGGTGGAGCGCCTGATGCCCGCCACCGGCCCCGCCACGGGCCCCCTCACCGGCCCCGCCGTCACCGAGCCCGCCGTCACCGAGCCCGCCGGCTACCGCGGCACCGCCCCCGACGCCGGCGGCCCCACCGGCGCCCGCACCGGCATCGCCGTCGTGGGCGCGGGCATCCTCGGGGTGCTCATCGCCCGCGAGATCCTCACCCGCGACCCCTCCGCCACCGTCACCGTCCTCGACCGGGACATGATCGGTTCCGGCGCCACCCGCCGCTCCGCCGGACTCCACTTCCCGCGCGGCGCGAACGACACCGTCCGCACCCTCGCCGCCGAGAGCGAGCGCTTCTACGCCGACCTCCACGCGGCCCGCCCGGACCTGCCCATCCACCCGCTCGGCATGACCGTCCTGGCCCCCGAGAGCGCCGAGGAGCGGCTGCGCGAGGTCTACCTGCCCGAGGCCAAACTCCGCTGGACCACCGAACTCCCGCCCGTGGCAGGGCCTTTGCCCGAGAACTTCGGGGCCTGGGAGGGCGACGGCTGCCAGTACGCGGACGTGCACGCCCTCACCCAGCTGCTCGCCGCCGAACTGCGCCCCCGGGTCGCCTTCCGCGAGGGCGTCGCCGTCACCTCCGTCGCCGCCGGGCCCGGCGGCGCGCGCCTGACCCTGACCGGCGGCGCCACCCTCACCGCCGAACACGTGGTGATCGCCCCGGGGCCCTGGCTCGCCGAACCCGCCTGGCGGGACCTGGTGGCCCCCCTCGGAGCCCGGGTCAAGAAGATAGTCGCCCTGCACATCGACCGGGCGCCCGCCCCGGGGGACCGGGCGGTCGTCCTGCACGCCGATGACGCGTTCCTGCTGCCCTTCCACCACCGCGGCCACTGGCTGTTCAGCTACACCTGCCGGGAGTGGGACGTCGACCCCGCGGCCGTCGACCCCGCCCTCACCGCCGGCCACCTGCGCGAGGCCCGCGCCCTGCTCACCCGCTACGCCCCGGACCTGGCCTCCCACTGCCGCTCCGGCCGGGTCTTCTGCGACGCGTACGGGCCCGGCGGCACGCCCCTGGTCACCGCGCTCGACCCCTACGGCCGGCTCGTGTTCGCGGGCGCCGCGAGCGGCTCCGGCTACCGGCTGGCCCCGGCGCTCGCCGCCCGCGCCGCCGCCCTGATCCCCTCCCTCCCGTCTCCGCGAAAGGCCATGACATGATCATCGCGAGTTACGACGCCGACGTCCTGGAGCAGGCGTTCGGCATCGACATGAGCGGCGTGGAGGGGCTGGGCACAGCCGCTGGCTGGGGCCGCGTCGCCCCCGGCCGCGCCACCGACAGCCACCGGCACGACGAGACCGAGCTGTTCGTCATCGTCTCGGGCCGCGGCGAGTTCGTCATCGACGGCGAACGCCACCCCGCCGCCCCCGGAACCGTCGTCCTCTTCGAACCCTTCGAGTCGCACGTCTTGAGGAACACCAGTCCGGAGAACACCGGTCCGCAGGACGGCGGCGGGGACGGGGCCGATCTCGTCTTCTTCACCCAGTACTGGCGCGACGCCCAGCGCGCCGCCACCTCCGCCGCCGACCCGGTCCGCAAGGGCTTCGGCGACCGCCCCGTCTTCGTCTTCTCCACCCCGCCCACCCCCAACGGCGACCTCCACCTCGGCCACCTCTCCGGCCCCTACCTCGGCGCCGACGCCTTCACCCGCTACCAGCGCATGACCGGCGCCGAGGCCTACCACCTCACCGGCAGCGACGACTACCAGAGCTACGTGGTCGCGGCCGCCGCCAAGGACGGCAGCACCCCCGCCGAGACCGCCGCCCACTACAGCGCCGAGATCGCCGAAACCCTGCGGCTGATGGACATACCGCTCGACCAGTACACGGTCACCGACCAGGACCCCGCCTACCGCGAGGGCCTGCGGGACTTCTTCGGCAAGGTCGTCGCCTCCGGCGAGATCGCCGTCACCGAGACCGACGCCCTCTACGACGCCACCACCGGCGGCTACCTCTACGAGGCCGACGTCAAGGGCGGCTGCCCCGGCTGCGGCTCCACCACCTCCGGCAACATCTGCGAGGAGTGCGGCGAGCCCAACACCGTCGCCGACCTGACCGGCCCCCGCTCGGCCCGCTCCGACGCCCCGCCCACCACCGCGCCGGCCGCCCGCTGGACCCTGCCCCTGCACGCCTACGCCGGGGACGTCCGCGCCCACCACCGCCTCGGCCGGGTCCCGGCCCGGCTGCGCGAACTCGCCGACCGGCTCTTCCGCCGCCCCGACCTGACCATCCCCCTCACCCACCCCTCCACCTGGGGCGTCGAGCCGCGCGAGGACGGCACCGACGGCCAGGTCATCTGGGTGTGGCCCGAGATGAGCTACGGGTTCCTGCACGGCATCCAGTCCCTCGGCGCCCGCCTGGGCCGGCCCTGGAAGGCGGCCGACCCGGCCGCCGACTGGAAGATCGTCCACTTCTTCGGCTACGACAACAGCTTCTACCACGGCGTCCTCTACCCGGTCCTCTACCAGCTCGCCTTCCCCGGCTGGACCCCCGACATCGACTACCACGTCAACGAGTTCTACCTGCTCGAAGGCGAGAAGTTCTCCACCAGCCGCCGCCACGCCATCTGGGGCAAGGAGATCCTCACCCCCGACACCGTCGACTCCGTCCGTTACTTCCTCGCCTCCACCCGCCCCGAGGGAACCCGCACCGACTTCCGGCGCGCCGCCTACCAGGCCACCCTCGACGACACCCTCATCGGGACCTGGCAGCAGTGGCTGAACGACCTCGGCGCCCGCGTCGCCAAGCACCACGGCGGCCGTGCCCCCGACGCCGGGAACTGGACCGCCGAACACTCCGCCTTCCTCGCCCGGCTCGGCACCCGCCTCGCCGCCGTCACCGGAGCCCTGCAGAACGACTCCTTCTCCCTCAACCAGGCCGCCGCCGAACTCGACGGCATCGTCCGCGACACCGTCCGCTTCGCCCGCGCCGAGGGCCTCCTCACCGACACCCCCGGCTGGGAGGACGAGAACCGCACCGCCGTCGCCCTCGAACTGGCCGCCGCCCGGCTGCTCGCGCACGCCGCCGCCCCCGTCATGCCCCGCTTCGCCGACCGGCTCGCCGCCGCCCTGGGCACGGACGCCCCGAGCACGTGGCCCCGTAGCGTCGAACTCCTCACCCCCGGCAGCGCCGTCACCCTCGCCGACGCCGTCTTCTTCCAGCCGGCCCCGCCGGCACCGACCGCCCCGCCCGCCGAGCCGGAGCTCACCCCCTGGCTCACCGGGGTCGCCCGCACCGTCCTGCGCCTCGGCGACGACGAGCGGATCGCCCACCGCACCCTCACCCAGCTCGCGGCCGGCTCCCTCCAGGCCGTCACCGTCCAGTACCGGATCCTCGACGCCCTCGACGTCGACCTCTCCATGGACGAACTCCTGCACGGCGGCACCCTCGCGGAACTCGCCGCCGTCATCGCCGAGCGCGCCGAGCCCTCCGCCGTCGCCGCCCTGACCTCGGGGGACGCCCGATGAACGCCCGTCACATGCTGCGCGAGATAGCCCGGCGCGGACTGTCGGTCACCCTCACCGACGGCGACCTGCGCCTCCAGGGCAGCCGCGAGCGGATGGACCCCGAGTTCATCGCCTCCCTCAAGGCCGCCAAGCCCGAGCTCGTAGCCCACCTCGCCCGCGAGGCCGAACACGGCCCCGGCTTCCCCCTCACCCCGCTCCAGCGCAGCTACTACCTCGGCCGCAGCGGGATCTTCGAGATCGGCGACGTCGCCAGCCACGTCTTCCACGAGATCGAGGGCGACTGGGACCTCGACCGCCTCCAGGCCTCCCTCGACACCGTCGTGGCCGCGCACAGCGCCCTGCGCTCGCGCTTCCTCTCCGACGAACGCCAGGTCACCGAGTACGGCGACCACGCCCCGCGCATCGGCGTCCTCGACCTGCGCGGCCACAGCCCCCGCCAGCAGGAGCTGATCCGCGCCGAACTGCGCGAGATGCGCTCCCACCAGGTGCTCCCCGCCGACCAGGCACCCCTGCTCACCGTCGACGCGACCATCCTCGACGACGACAGGATGGTGCTGCACGTCGGCCACGACGGGCTTGTGATGGACGGGATCAGCATGTTCCTGTTCTTCCGCGCCTGGTGGCACGCCTACCAGAGCCCCACCGCGGACGTCCACGAGGAACTCCCCTACGAGGACTACGTCGCCGCCCTGGAAGCCGCCCGCGACCGCGCCCCCGCCCGGCGCTCGCGCGACTACTGGATGGAACGCTGCGACGACCTCGCCCCCCACCCCGACCTGCCACTGCGCACCAGCCCGGCCGCCCTGACCGGCACCCGGTTCACCCAGCGCACGGTCGGCCTCGGCCGCGAGGAGTGGAGCGCCCTCAAGGACCGGGCCGCCGCCGCCGGCCTGACCCCCTCCGCCCTGCTGCTCGCCGCGTACGCGGAAACGCTGGCCACCTGGGGCGCGGGGGAGCGGTTCACCCTCACCACCACCGTCGCCCACCGGCCGCCCGTGCACCCCCGGGTCTTCGAGGCCATCGGCCAGTTCTCCGACACCCTCCTCGTCGAGGCCGAGGTCGACCGCTCCCTGCCCTTCGCGGAACGCGCCAAGGCCCTCCAGACCCGCCTGCACACCGACATCGACCACCGGCACTTCTCCGGCATCGAGGTCCTCAAGGAACTGGCCCGCCGCCGCGGCGGGGTGGCCGGCGCGCGGATGCCCTTCACCTTCAACAGCGCCATCGGACACGTCAGCAGCGAGGTCGACGGCTCCGCCCTGGAACTCTTCGGCGAGGAGGTCTTCTCCGTCAGCCAGACCCCGCAGGTGTGGCTCAACGCCTTCGCGATGGAGCGCCGCGGCGCCCTCGTCGTCCAGCTCGACGGCATCGACGAACTCTTCTGCGAAGGCCTCCTCGACGACCTCGCGCACGGCTACGCAACCCTCCTGGCCACCCTCGTCGACGAGAGCGCCTGGCAGCAGCACCACTTCGACCTGCTGCCGCCCGCCCAGCGGGCCCGCCGCGACGAGGCCAACGACACCGCCGTCGCCCTGCCCGACGAGATGCTCGGCGACGCCATCGTCGCCCAGGCCGCCCGCACCCCCGCCGCCCCCGCCGTCCTGACCTCCGACCGCACCGTGAGCTACGGCGAACTCCTGCACCGGGCCGCGACCGCCGCGACCTGGCTGCGCGGACAGGGAGTCGGCCGCGGCGAACTCGTCGGCCTCGTCATGCGGCGCGGGCCCGAGCAGATCGTCGGCGTCCTCGCCACCGTCCTCGCCGGCGCCGCCTACCTGCCCGTCGACGCCGACCTGCCCCCCGCCCGCCAGGACTACATGCTGGCCGACGGCGAGGTCCGCTGCGTCCTGACCAACACCGGCCGGCCCGACTCCGGCGACATCGCCTGCTTCGACCTCACCCAGCCCTGCTCCGGCCGCGCCGAGGTCCCCGACCGGCTCCCCGGGTCCCACCCGGACGACCTCGCGTACGTCCTCTACACCTCCGGCACCACCGGCGCCCCCAAGGGCGTCATGGTGACCCACCGCAACGTCGCCAACGTCGTCGCCGACTGCCAGACCCGCTTCGGGATCACCCCCGAGGACCGGTTCATGGCCATCAGCGCCTTCAACTTCGACCTGTCCGTCTGGGACGTCTTCGGCGCCCTCGCGGCCGGGGCGGCCCTCGTGATGCCCGACCGGGACAAGGCCGTCGACCCCGCCCACTGGCTCGACCTGTGCCGCCTGCACGACGTCAGCGTGTGGAACTCCGTCCCCGCCATCGTCGGGCTGCTGCACGGCCAGGCCCGCGCCGACGGCGCCGTACCGCCCGCCCTGCGCCTGGTCATGATGAGCGGCGACCGGCTCCCGCCCGCCCTGCCCGCGCAGTTGCGCGCGATGATGCCGGAGCTGGAGGTGGTCTCCCTCGGCGGCCCCACCGAGACCACCATCTGGAACATCCTGCACCCCGTCGGCGAGGAGGAGGACGGCAGCGAGTCCATCCCCTACGGACGCCCCAACGCCAACAACCGCGCCTACGTCCTGGACCGCCACGGCCTCGACGCCCCCGACTGGGTCACCGGCGAGATCGTCGCCGCCGGCACCGGCCTGGCGCGCGGCTACTGGCGCGACGAGGAACGCACCGCCGAGCGGTTCCGGGAGGACCGCGTACGCGGTGAACGCCTCTACCGCACCGGCGACCTCGGCCGGTACCTGCCCGACGGCGACATCCAGATCCTCGGCCGCAGCGACTTCCAGATCAAGATCAACGGCTATCGGATCGAGGCCGGGGAGGTCGAGACCCGCCTCGCCGCCCTCGCCGAGGTCACCCGCGCCGTCGTCGCCGCCCAGGGCAACCGCCTCGTCGCCCACCTGGTGCCCGCGGGCGACCACCGCCCGCACCTGAACGACCTGCGCGGGGCACTGCGTTCCGACCTGCCCGACTACATGCTCCCCGCGGCCGTCCTGTGGCACGACGAACTGCCGCTGACCCGCAACGGCAAGGTGGACCGCACCCGGCTGGCCGAACTCGGCGCGCAGGCGCCCGCCGACGCACCGCCGACCGGCGGCAGCGCCCCCGCCACCCAGGCCGAGAAGATCCTCTGCGACATCTGGTCCACCGTCCTGCGCCGCCCCGACGTCGGCGCCCTGGACACCCTCGCCTCCCTCGGCGGCGACTCCATCGCGGCCGCCCGGATCCTCACCGCCGCCCGCAAGCGCTTCGGCGTCACCCTCACCCTCGACCAGTTCTCGGAGCTGGAGACCGTCCGCGCGATGGCCGCCGTACTCATGCCGGGGGTGACCCGATGACGATGACCGCCTCGGACACGCCCGCCGGGGCACGGGCCACGCCCCCGCCCGGAGCACCCGGAGGCGGGGCCGTCCCCGAGACGATCAGGCGGATCGTCGGCCGGCCGCCGGGCGGCGGGCACATCTCCGTCGCCCGCCTGGACGGGACACGGACCATCCCCCTGCGCGAGCTCCACGACCGCTCCGGCCGCCTCGCCCACCACCTGCGGGACACCTACGGCATCGGTCCCGGCGACCGCATCGGGATCCTCGCCGCCAACAGCCTGGAATGGGTGCTCCTCGACCTGGCCGCGCTGCGCCTCGGCGCGCAGACTGCGGGCCTGGAGCCGGGCAAGTTCACCCCGTCCACCGCCCTCATGGACCGCTACGGCCTGCACCTGCTCTGCACCGACCAGCCCACCGACGTCCCCGACACCCTCACCACCGACCGGATCTGGGAGCTGACGGAGCCCACCGGCTCCGCCGACGCCCCGCTGCCCCCCGTCACCTGGGGCGCCCGGGACGTCACCACCATCAAGTTCACCTCCGGCAGCACCGGCGTCCCCAAGGGCCTCGGTGCGACCGCCGGCAGCATCGACAGCGCCCTCACCGCCGTCCAGGAGATCTTCGAACACACCCCGGACGACCACCTCTTCGTCTTCCTGCCCCTCTCCCTCCTCCAGCAGCGCTACTGGGTGTACTCGGCCCTGCTGCACGGCCACGACGTCACCGTCACCACCTACGAGGCGGCCTTCGCGACCCTGCGCCGGGTCCGCCCCACCGTGGTCATGGGCGTCCCCGCCTTCTACGAGTCCGCCCGCCGCACCATCGACGGCCGGCTGCGCCGGTCCGCCGGCCGCACCCTCCCCGACGTGGCCCGCGCCCTGTTCGGCGACCGCATCCGCTACCTCTGGACCGGATCCGCGCCCGCCTCGCCGGCCGTCCTGCGCTTCTTCACCGAGGCCGGACTGCCGATCTACGAGGGCTACGGGCTCAACGAGACCTGCATCGTCACCAAGAACCACCCCGGCGCCCACCGCGAGGGGAGCGTCGGCAAACCGGTCCGCGGCAAGGAGGTGCTGATCGGCGAGGACGGGGTCATCAGCGTCCGCAGCACCCACCCCGTCAACAACCACTACGAGTACGCCCGCCCCGGCGACTCCGAGAAGGTCTTCTCGCCCGACGGCACCGTCCGCACCGGCGACCTCGGCCACCTCGACGAGGACGGCTTCCTCTTCGTGCACGGCCGCGCCGACGACGTCATCGTCCTCGACAACGGCAAGAAGGTCGTCGTGCGGCCCATCGAGGAACTGATGCGGGCCGACCCCGCGATCGCCGAGTGCGTGGTCTTCAGCCCCACCCAGACCGAACTCGTCGCCGTGGTCTCCCCGGCCGCCCGGCCCGCGGACGCCCGCGCCATCGCCGCCCGGCTCGCCGCGACCAACGCCGCCACCACCCCCGACGAGCGGATCAGCCGGGTCGTGGTCGCCGACCCGCCGTTCAGCATCGGCAACGGCCTGCTGACCTCCCAGTACAAGCCCAAGCGTCCCGACATACGGGCCGCCTACCACTCCCCGCTGCACACCCAGGAGGCCGGAATCCATGCCTGAGACCCCGTCCGAGATCGAAACGGCCGCCCGCGAACAGCTCTCCCTCGTCCTGATCCCCGAGGTCGAGCCCCACGCCATCGACCCCGCCGCCGACATGGTCGCCGCCTACGGGCTGACCTCCCTCAACAAGGTCCTCTTCCTCACGGAGGTCTGCGAGGAGACCGGCGTCGACCTCGCCCACTTCACCGAGCACGACCTCGCCGACATGCGGACCCTGCGCGACGTCACCGACGCCCTCACCCGCCACCACCACGCCACCACCGGAGCCTGAGCCATGAGCTGGAGCGAGCACGCCGCCGCCGTCCTGGAGAACGACCGGGTCCGTCTCACCCCGATCACCGAGGCCGACCGCGAGGGCGTCCGGGCCGTCGCCATGGACCCCGACATCTGGCGCTACTTCGTCGCCGCCGTCGACACCGACGCCGACTTCGAGACCTTCTTCGACACCAACCTCGCCGACCACGCCGCCGGCCGCCGCTTCGTCTACACCATCACCGACAAGGACAGCGGACGCGTCGCGGGCAGCATGAGCTTGGGCAACATGGCCGAGGCCGACCGCCGCCTGGAGGTCGGCTGGTCCTGGCTCGGCCGCGACTTCCGCGGCCGGGGCGTCAACCACTGGGCCAAGGCCCTGCTCCTGGAGCACGCCTTCGAGGTGCTCGGCGCCGAACGCGCCGAGTTCAAGACCGACGTCCTCAACGTCCAGGCCCGCCGCGGCCTCGCCAACATCGGCGCCACCGAGGAGGGCGTCCTGCGCAGCTTCAACTACATGCCCGGAGGCCGCCGCCGCGACGCCGTCTTCTACAGCGTGCTGCGCGCCGAATGGCCCGCCGTCCGGGCGCTCCTCGCGCGCGGCCCGAAGAAGGCCGTCCCGGCATGAGCGGGACCGACGGGACCGCCCGTCCCGGCATCACCCACATACGGGCGGCGGGCACCCCGTACGAGATGGGCCGCGCCCACGGCGCGGCCCTCGCCGCGCCGCTGCGGGCCTTCCTCGACGACGGGCTCGCCCGCCTCGCCCACCTCACCGACCGCCCCCCGGCCATGGCCGGCCTGCGGCCCCTCATCGCCGCCCACCGGGCCGTCGTCGAGGCGGCCCTGCCCGACCTCGCCGAGGAGGTGGCCGGCCTCGCCGACGGGGCCCGGATCAGCGCGGACGAGGCCTGGCTGCTCCAGCTCCGCCGCGAGGCCATGGGCTACTCCAAGGTCCGCTCCGGCGGGGACTGCACCACCTACGCCCGCACCGGCCCCGCCGGCCCGCCGGTCCTCGCCCAGACCGTCGACCTGAGCGGCGACCTCGACACCCACATCAGCGTCCTGGAGACCGCCCGCGCCGGCTCCGGCCGGCGCTCCCTGGTCCTCAGCTTCGCCGGGCTCCTCGGCTACCTCGGCCTCAACAGCGACGGCCTCGCCGTCGGCCTGAACCTGGTCCTCGGCGGCACCTGGCGGCCGGGCGTGCCCCCGTACCTGGCCATCCGCCACCTCCTGGACACCGCCGGGAACACCGCGCACGCCCTGAAGATCCTCGCCGACCTGCCCCTGGCCAGCTCCCGCTCCCTGATGCTCTGCGACCCCGAACGGGTCCTGTACGTCGAACACCTCGACGGCGACCTGCGCGTCACCGAGGCCGCCCCCGGGGACCTGGCCCACACCAACCACTTCCTCCACCCGGACTTCGCCCCGGCCGACGAACTGAACGTCTTCGCCCGCAACTCCTCGCTGCGCCGGCTGCGCGCCGCCCACGAGGGCCTGGCCGCCCTGCCCGCCGACGCCTGTGCCGAGGACCACTTCGCGCTGCTGTCCCGGCCGCCCGTGCGCGTCCCGGACCGGGGTGACATCCGCGCCGAACGCACGGTCGCCGCGGCCGTCATGTTCCCGGCCGCCGGGCTGCTGCACGTCCGGCCGGGCGACCCCGCGCGCTCCCGCACGCGGGTGTTCGGCCTGTAGGCGCCCCCCGGGGCCGTGTCCCGCGCAGGGACGCGTCCACGAAAGGCCTGTGTCCGAGAAAGGAGCATGATGGACGCATGGCTGGTCGACCTCGACCAGGTCGTCCCCACCGACATCAGCGCGCACTATCCCGAGGGCCTCACCGAGGAGGAGCTGCGGCGCGGCGCCGAGTTCGTCCACGCGCGGGCCGCCCACCGCTTCTTCCGTGCCCGGCTCACCGTCCGCCGCCTGCTCGCCGACCGCCTGGGTCTCGCCGCGCGGGACCTGCGCATCCACTACGACCCGGCCGGCAAGCCCTACCTGCCCGACCAGCCCGGCACCCACGTCAGCTGGTCCCGTTCCGACGGGCTGCTGCTGCTCGGCGCCACCGAGACCGGGCCGATCGGGGTGGACGTGGAGCTGGTCCGCCCGTCCACCACCAGCCTCGACGTGCTCACCTTCGTCTACCCGGGGGTCCCGGCGGGCGTGGCCCCCGAGACCTTCTTCCACGCCTGGACCCTGCTGGAGGCCGCCGTGAAGGCCACCGGCCGGGGCCTGACCGACGGCGCCCGGGAGGTCGACCTGGACTTCGGCCCGGACGGGGCCGTCACCCTGCGCGGGATCACCGGCCACGGCGCCCTGCCCTGGCACGGGCACACCGCGCTCCAGCCCACCCTGCAGGACTCCCCGTGGGCCATGACGGCCTTCGTCTCGCGCGAGCTCCCGCCGGTCACGGTCCTGCCGTGGCCGGACCGCGCCCGTGACCTCGTACGGGAACGGGCGCGGGCGCGGGCCCTGGCGCGGGCCGGGCTCACGACGGACTGACCACCGGGGTGCCGTCCGGGGCGATCGCCGAGAAGCCCGTGTACGGGACCAGCGCGGGCGGCACGGTCACCGAGCCGTCCGCGCGCTGGTACTGCTCCAGGATCGCGACGAGGGTACGGCCGACCGGCAGCGCCGAACCGTTGAGGGTCGCGGCGAACTCCTTGCGGCCGTCCCGGTCGCGGACCTTGATGCCGGCCCGGCGCCCCTGGAAGTCCCCGCAGTCGGAGCACGAGGAGATCTCCCGGTAGGTGCCCTGGCCCGGCAGCCACACCTCGATGTCGTAGGTGCGCCGGGCGGCGAACCCGAG